>JAUVJB010000071.1 GCA_030592465.1 Bacteroidota bacterium
AAAAAATCTAATATAAACAAATCAAAAAAAAATAAATAAAAATGAAAATTTTAATATATGCAAAAATCTACATATATTTGTAACCTTTTGTGAGTTATTTTGTATAAGTATTGATTATTAATATTCAATTTATGGATTTAAGCAAAAAATTAACTTTAAACAGTGTATTTGAAGAAAGTTGTAAACTTAATTCAAATAACCCTTTCTTATCTTTTGTTAATGGTAATGCACTAACTTATGATGATGTGAATAACAAAATTCAAACATTATCTTGTTTTTTACAAAAATATGGAGTTAACAAAGGAGATAAAATAGCTATTTTCAGCGAAAATAATCCTAATTGGGGAATTTCATATTTAGCAGTTGCAAAATTAGTGGCTGTTGTTGTCCCTATACTACCTGACTTTCACAAACAAGAAGTTGAGAATATTCTTACTCATTCAGAAAGTAAAATTATTTTTGTTTCAAAGCGACTTTATGAGAATTTAGATAGTAATGTTCTTAAAAACATTAAGATTGCAATTTTAATTGACGATTTAAGTATTATTTCGGAAAACAGCCCTCTTTTAAGTTCTACAAATCTTTCATCAAATCTTATTGAAAATATTATTTCAAAAGATGATATAATTAATTATAAGTCTGTTGATATTAAAGAAGACGACTTACTATCAATAATTTATACATCAGGAACAACAGGCACCTCAAAAGGTGTTATGTTAACACATAAAAATATAGTCTCAAACGCAGTTGCGGCTGTTAAGATACCTAATACATGCACTAACGACCGATTTTTATCATTATTACCTCTTTCACACACCTATGAATTCACACTCGGATTTGTAGTTCCTTTATTAGCAGGAGCTTCAATTTATTATTTACAAAAGCCTCCTACTCCAAGCGTTTTACTACCGGCTATGCAAAAAATTAAGCCAACAGTAATGCTTAGTGTTCCTTTAATTATTGATAAAACATACAGAAACAAGATATTACCTGAGTTTAACAAAAATTTTGTTATTAAAACATTATACAAAATTCGTCCTATAAGCAAAGTTCTTAATCGGATTGCAGGTAAAAAACTATATGAAACATTTGGAGGCAAATTACACTTTTTTGGTATTGGTGGTGCAAAATTGGCTCCTGACACTGAAAAATTTCTACGTGATGCAAAATTCCCGTATGCTATTGGTTACGGATTAACCGAAACATCACCATTGTTAGCCGGTGCTAATGCAAAGGGAACGAAATATCGTTCAACAGGGCCTATCTTAGAAGGAGTTGAAATAAAAATTGATAACCCGAATTCAAAGGGTGAAGGTGAAATATTAGCTAAAGGTCCAAATATTATGAAAGGCTACTATAAAAACCCTGAGCTGACAGCCGAAACATTCACTAAAGATGGATGGTTTAAAACAGGAGACTTAGGCATATTTAATAAAAACAATTATCTATACATTAAAGGACGTATAAAAAATATGATTCTCGGAGCTAATGGTGAGAATATATATCCTGAAGAAATTGAAAATTTTATTAATCAAAATAATTTTGTTTTAGAATCAATTGTTTATGAATTAAAAGGCAAATTAGTTGCAAAAATTCATTTAGATTATACAAAAGTTGAAGAAACTTATAAAGAACTTAAAGAAACAACTCAAAATATGCATCAACAAGTTAACGAATTATTGAATGATATTCTTTATAATGTTAATAAACAAGTAAATAAATTTTCACGTCTTCAACTTGTTATTGAACAAACAACTCCGTTTCAAAAAACTCCTACATATAAAATAAAGCGTTATCTTCATATGAAAAGAAAATAATTTTTTTGTTTGATAAACATTATGCCTTTATAATTTGAGATGTTATATTTTGCGTAATATAATTTGTCATTTAGCTTCGCCGTCATTTATTGTTAATGACTATCAATGACTACTAATGACAATTAATAGCTATATGTTAAAATTATAATTATTTTGTAGTGTATAAATTAGCTCAAATTATTACGAATCAGAGTATATAATGAGAATTGTTTTTTGTGAACATACGAGTTAATCACTAGGTTCATGTGGGGTTCATCTGCTGTAAATATGAATTTTTTAAATTTTGAAGATGTATTTTGCGTTTGCTCCAATAAGCATCAAAAAACGAATACTAAAAAAAAGACCTGACAGTTTTCTGTCAGGTCTAAATAAAAAGTAAATGAAATAATAATTATTACATTGCACCGTCTTTTTTAGGCAATTTTTTTACTTCGTTGTATGTGAATACAGGACCATCAATACAAATAAATTTGTCACCAACATTACAATGACCGCATTTACCTAATCCACATTTCATGTGTCTTTCGAGTGTCATAATAATATTATCATCAGTAAAACCTGAACCTTCAAGTTTTTGAACAACAAATTTAATCATAATAGGAGGTCCGCAAAGAAAAGCAACAGCGTTATCTTCTTTAATATCAGTGTCTTTCCATAATTCAGTAACAACACCAACTCTACATTTCCAATCGTCAGTTGCTTTGTCAACAGTTAAAAGAACCTCAGTGTTTGGTGTTTTATTCCATGCTTTAAGTTCGTCTTTAAAACAAAATTCATCAGCAGTTTTACAACCATAAAGAATTTTAACATTTCCAAAATCTTTTCTATTATCCATAACAAGATTAATAAGACTCCTTAAAGGAGGAAGTCCGATGCCGCCTGCTACAAAAATAAGATTTTTACCTTTAATCTCTTCAAAAGGAAAATGTCCTTTACCATAAGGTCCTCTAATGAACATTGTATCACCAACCTTAAGCTCGTGAATTTTTTTTGTTAATTTCCCTGCAGCTCTAATACTAAATTCTAAGAAGCCTTTTCTTGATGGTGATGAAGTAATAGAAATTGGAGCTTCACCAACACCCATTAATGAAACTTGCATGAATTGCCCCTGAACATAATTAAAATTTTCAGCAATTTTTTTATCTGCAAATTTTACTTTAAAAGTTTTAGTATCAAAACTTTCGGTTATTAGTGATTCGATAACTGCCGGATATGGGATATATTCGTTTTTCATAATTATTAATGATATTTTTGATTAGTAGTTATTTCTTTAATAAAATTAGACATTCCAATATCAACCGGACAACTGTGTAAACAACGTCCACAACCAATACATCCGCTAATTCCGGATTCGAGAGTATCGTATTTAAGTTTATGCTCATATCTTCTTGCTGCTCTATACTCTTTTTTAGCTCCCGGATTATGTCCGCTTGCTTCTTTAGTGTATCCTGAAAATACACATGTATCCCAAATTCTGCATCGAACTCCTTGTCCGTCTTTCATGTCATCAAAAACATCGAAACAAGTACAAGTAGGGCAAACATAAACACAAGCACCACACTCAATACAACGTTCTGCTATTCTTTCTAAGTTGTCTTGAGGGATTTCTTCTGTCTTCATTATTTGAAGAGCCTTATTAAAATTAACTTTTAAGGTAACATTTTCTTCAGCTTCTAATTTTGTGCTTTCAGCATGCTTTATTTCGTCTCTGAAAGGAGCTGAAAAATATTTTTCATGTTTGTTTACAAAATCAGCACCTTTTTCGTTTCCAATTTCAACAAGATAATAATCACCTAAGTCAACTAATTGAATATCAAACTTTTCTGTTAAAAATGGTCCTGTACCTACTGAAGTGCAAAAACATTCATTAGGTAGAGGTGGTTGGTTACATCCAATAACAACAATTAAGCTGTCGTCTCGTCGTGATAAATAATATTTATCTTCATAATCTTTTGAAAAGAAATGGTCTTGATGTGCAATTGCATGAAAATCACAAGGACGAACGCCGAAGACTAATTTTTTTGAATTTTCAACTGTTTCTTTTATTTCTCCTTTATCGTTATATTCCATCATTGTGTCAAGTTGAGGATAGAATATTTCCTTTGGGGAATTAACAGTTTTCTCAGAAGATAGGTTTATTCTTTTAATATCATCTTCGAGTGTATTATTTTCTTTCGAAAGAAGAGAAAAAAGAACATCGCCTCCTATATGCTCCATAGGCACATAAACATTATATTCGTTATTTGCGTCTTTAAGGAGTTTACTGATATCACTTTTATTTATTACTTTTTTAGTCATATTCCTGTTTTTTAATATTTGATTTTATTGTTATACCTTTTCAATCTTTACAGCGCATACTTTAAGTTCAGGTATTTTTGCAACCGGATCAATAGCATTATTTGTTAAAATGTTTGCAGGACCTTCAATATAATGGAAAGGTATAAAACATGATTTTACACAAACTTTATCAGTAACAGTCGCAATTAATTCGAGAGTACCTCTTCGGGAAGTAACTTTTAATTTCCCGCCATTTCTCACTCCTAATTCTCTTGCATCAGCAGGGTTAATTTCAACATAAGGTACAGGTGCTTCACGTTCTAAAGTAGTGGTATTGCCTGACATTGTTCGTGTATGGAAATGCCAGTAAATTCTACCGGTAGAAAGTAAGAAATTATATTCTTCGTCAGGAAGCTCGTTTGGTTCAATATATGGTCTGGGCATAAAAGTACCTTTACCTTTTGCAAACTTATCTTTATGAAGATATGTAGTGCCCGGGTGATTATCGTCAAGGCAAGGCCATGACAAACCGAATGGTTCTAACCTGCTGTATTTCATGCCTGCATAATGAGGTGAAACAGTAGTTATTTCATCCATAATTTTTTTAGGACCATCATACATCATTTTGTCGTATCCACATACTTTAGCAAATTCGCCAAGTATTTGCCAATCAGGTTTTGCTTCTCCGGGTGCGTCAATGGCTTTTCTCATTCTTTCGCATCTTCTTTCGGTGCTTGTTATTGTACCGTCTTTTTCGGCAAAACTTGCAGCTGGTAAAACTACATCAGCATATTCGGCAGTTGGTGTTAAAAAAATATCTTGAACAACTAAAAAATTAGCTTTTTCTAAACATTCAATAACATGATTTTGGTTAGGATCACTAACAACAGGATTTTCTCCCATTATATATAGAGCTTGTACTTTACCTGAACCTAATCCGTCAACAACTTCAGTAACAGTTAATCCATTTTCAGCAGGAAGGTTTGTTACGCCCCATGCTTTTTCGAATTTTTTTCTTACATTTTCATCTGTAACTTTCTGATAACTTGTAAAACATACAGGTAAAGCACCCATATCACAAGCTCCTTGCACATTGTTTTGTCCTCTTAACGGATTAACTCCTGCACATTCAATACCAACATGACCTGTTAACATTGCAATGTTTGCACATGATTTTACATTGTCAGTTCCTGTTATGTGTTGAGTTATTCCCATTGAGTAAACAATCATTGCCTTGCGAGTTGTTGCATAAATTTTTGCAATCTCAATTAATTGTTCTTGAGGTACGCCTGTTATTTTTGAGACATATTGAGGATTATAATCTTTTACTAATTCTTTTAATTCATTATAATTCTCTGTTCTGTCTTCTATGAATTTCTTATCTTCTAATCCTTCTCTAATAATAATATGCATCAATCCATTTAAAAGAGCAACATCAGTACCGTTTTTGTGTTGAGCATGGACTGTCGCCATTTGTGAAAGGTGAATTTTACGAGGGTCCATTAAAAGAAGTTTGGCTCCACGATTTTTAACTGAATTAATAATACGTGAACCAATGAGAGGGTGTTGTGAACTTGTGTCAGAACCAATAATAAAAAAACAGTCGGCTCTTTCAAATTCTTCAATTGAGTTTGTCATTGCACCCGAACCAAAAGTTGCAGCAAGACCTGCTACAGTAGATGCGTGGCATAAACGTGCACAATGATCAACATTATTTGTTTTAAAAACAGCTCTTGACAATTTCATCATCAAATAATTTTCTTCATTTGATGTCTTTGCAGAACTGAAAAAAGCTACAGAATCATTTCCGTGTTTTTTTTGAGCAGTTTGAAATTTGTCGGCAATTAATTTATATGCCTCATCCCAAGAAGCTTTTCTAAATTTTCCGTTTTCTTTAATAAGTGGATGTGTTAATCTGCTTTTTTTATTACCAAATTCGTGTGCATTCCATCCTTTTACACATAATGAGCCTTTTGTAACAGGATGATTCTCGCTTGGTTGTGTACCAATTAATTTATTTCCGTCAGAAATTAGATACATGCCACAACCACATCCACAATAAATACAAGAAGTTAATGTTTTTTTTATCATATTAAAATAGTTTTTTTATAAGAAAATAGCAACCTTTATAAAAAGACTGCTATTTCTAATAAGGTTAAATTTATTTCTTTGCTTCTTTTACATATATCCACCAATAAACACAACCACAGAATATTGCACCTCCAACAATATTACCTAATGTAACTGTAATTAAGTTTTGTGAAACCATTGTGCCCCAGTTTAAAACATCGGGATTGTCTGCGATTTTGGAAGCTCCAAGAGCTGCATCGAAATGTTTTGAAAAGATGCCGGCAGGAATAAAATACATGTTTGCAACAACGTGCTCAAAGCCTGAAGTTACGAAAGCCATGATTGGGAAAAATATTGCTAATATTTTACCTCCAATGTCTTGGGCTGAGGTAGCCATTAAAACAGTTAAGCAAACTAACCAGTTACAACCAATAGCTCGGAAAAAGAACTGAAGATTATGACCTTCAATTGCTGCTGTCTTTCCTGCAGCAATGTTAATTGCTGTTGCTCCAACAGCACCATCAGTTAATCCTGACATGCGAGCAAACATCCAAGCGAGGAAAACAGAACCAACAAAATTTCCAACAAATACAATTCCCCAATTTCTTAATAATTTAGCAAATGATATGTCTTTATTTAATAAAGCAATTGACATTAGGTTGTTTCCTGTGAATAGTTCTGAACCAGGGATAATAACTAACATGAGTCCTACACTAAATACAGCACCAATAAAGAATTTTTTTAAACCAAATAATGCGGGTGCTCCGTCAATTGTCCATCCTGTTCCTACTACTGTTGCCAGATGAGCGGCAAAGCCGATAAAACAACCTGCTAATATTGCAAGTACAAAAAGTTTTCCAACAGAATTATTTGCTTTTGCTTTTCCAATATTGATAAAAGCGTTTGCCATCTCTTGTGGTGCTAAAAAATTTTTCATTTTTTTTAATTTTTTTTAATTAATAATAAAGTTTAATAATTTAATTTTAAAATTTGCATTAACTTAACCCGAAACTTCAATAATATCTTTTTGTAGAATTACTAACGATTTACATTCAGCATTTCCACTTGAAGTAATTATTTCCCAGCCGTTTAATAATAATGCAGCTAATTCTTCCTCAGCCTTTTTGATGCTTTCTTGACTTGATGTGTCAATAGTTAAAATTTTTATTTTTACTTTCATTTTGATTTTTTTACTGTTAATAAATTAACAAATAGAAACAATCTATATGTTTTAATTCCGGCAATAAACTTATTAGTTTGTTTGAATAATAAAAATGATATTTGCAATACTTTTTTATGATAAATCTCATGTTTTTAGCTTTATTCAGATTAAATTAAAATAAATGATGTGTAGTGCTTGAACGAAAACTCAATATTTTCGACATTTCGAGGGAGGTTTACCCTGTGAAATTGCGAATCAATATTTAACAGGGAACGACCGAAGCAATCCATTGATTTACAAATTGCTTCTCCGCCAGCTGGTGGATCGCAATGACGAATAATAATAAATGACTTAGTTTTCGTTCAAGCACTATGTAGCAATCATAATATAAACGATTTATGTTATATTAGAAAAATAGTATAATATGTTTCGGTTTAAAAGGGAATATATTATATTTTGTTTCGGTTTTGAAGCTGTAATTAGAAAAATTGGAAACTGGAAACTGAAACCCTAAAATTTTTCATTTGTAATTTTTTATAATGTCAACAACAAATTTGACGTCAATTCTGTATTTTAGTTTAAAATTTTAATATAAACACATAGAATCATTAAATTTATTCTGTATATTTGTAAAATAACAACAAAGCTGTAACCTGTGATACAAAAATTAATAATTGATAATATTGATAAGAAAATTTTATCTTATTTGATGAATGACGCAAGAATATCTTTTTTGAGTATTGCTAAAAAATGCAAAATATCAAGTGCTGCAATTCATCAAAGAGTTAAAAAAATGACTGACGCAGGCATTATTAAAGGTTCAAAGTTTACGATTAATCCTAAAGTATTAGGTTATGATATTTGTGCTTTTATAGGCGTATATCTCGACCAAGCTCATGTTTACAAAAGTGTTGTTAATGAGTTGAAAAAAATAAACGAAGTTGTTGAATGTCATTATACTACAGGTAATTACGCTATTTTTTTAAAATTATATTGCAAAAATAATGAACATTTAATGAAGATATTAATAGATACGATACAAAATATTAAAGGTGTTTCAAGAACAGAAACTTTTATTTCTCTTGAACAAACAATAGAACGACAAATTGAAGTTTAAAATTTATAAATAAAAAAATAGGAGATAAAAATATGATAGAAGTTAGATGGCATGGTAGAGGAGGCCAAGGTGGCTTTACCGTTTCCCGACTATTAGGAATGTCAGCAGCATTATTTGAAAATAAATATGCAATGGCTTTCCCTTCATTTGGTCCTGAACGTCGTGGTGCACCTGTTTTGGCTTTTACCAGAATCGATAACCACAAAATTACCGACAGAAGCGAAGTTAAAGAGTGCGATTATGTAGTTGTTATGGATGAGACACTTATTAATGATAAAATTACTAATGGCTTGAAAAAGGATGGAACTATTTTAATTAACACTAAAAACGCTAAAAAATATTCTGATATTTTAAAGGGATGTAATGTTGTTTCAATTGATGCGACTACAATTGCTTTAGATATTCTTAAACGACCAATTACTAATACTGCCATGTTTGGTGCTTTGGTTGCAGTTTCAAATGTAGTCAGTTTAGATTCTGCATTAAAAAGCATAGAAACAGAGATGAAACCATCGTTGGTGCCAAAAAATATTGAGCTTGTAAAAAAATCATACGAAATTATAAGAGGAGGTTATAATGAATAGACCAAAAGTACAAAAATATGTTAAGCCAAAGCATATAGATGATTATCCTGTTGGACCACAATTTACTGCCGGATTTCTTGCAGAAACTAATGCGGGTTGGAGAACTTTCCGACCTATTATTGATAAAAACTTGTGTATCAATTGTTTACGATGTTATATAGTTTGCCCTGATGGTGTAATTTTTAAATCTGAAAATAAAGTTGATGTTGATTATGATTATTGTAAGGGTTGTGGCGTTTGTGCACACGAATGCCCTGTAAATGCAATTAAGATGGTTAAGGAGGAATTGTTATGAGTAAGAAATTATTTATATCCGGTGATGAGGCTGTTGCTATTGGTACAAAATTATCGCGACCAAATGTTATTTCAGCATATCCAATTACACCGCAAACCGTTACTGTTGAGCGATTATCAGAGATGGTTGAAAGTGGAGAGTTAAAAGCAGAATATATGCATGTTGAATCAGAGCATTCTGCTATGTCTGCTGCGATGGGTGTTAGTGCTGTTGGAGCTCGTGCTTTTACTGCTACTTCATCGCAAGGTTTGTTGTATATGGCTGAGGGATTACATTATGCTAGCGGCGGTCGTTATCCTATTGTTATGATGAATGCAAACCGCTCGTTAGCTTTACCATGGAGCATTTATGGTGACCAACGCGATTCTCTATCTCTTCTTGATAGTGGTTGGATACAAGTTTATGTTGAAGATGCGCAAGAAGCTCTTGATATGATTATTCAAGCATATAAAATTGCCGAAAACAAAGATGTTTTAACTCCATTTATGGTGAATTTAGATGGTTTTGTATTGACACATACTTATGAATTGGTTGAAATTCCTGAACAAGAAAAAGTTGATAAATTTTTGCCTCCATTTCAAACTCCTAACAAAATGTCGTTTGAAGAGCCTAAAAATATGGCTTTTAGCACAACTCCGGCTGATAATTTAGAATATAAATATCAACAAAATAGAGCTATGCTTAACTCAATTGATGTTATTAACGATGTTGATAAAGAATTTGGCGATAAGTTTGACAGGTATTACGGCGGTATGGTACAAGAATATAGATGTGATGATGCAGATGTTGTGATATTTACTCTTGGTAGCATCACAGGTACCGTAAGAATGATTGTTGACAAGCTGCGTGATGAAGGTAAAAAGGTTGGTCTTTTAAAAATTAGATATATGCGTCCTTTCCCTGAAAAAGAGATTATTAAACTTGCAGGAAAAGTAAAAGCTATTGGAGTTGTTGAAAAAGATATTTCTTTTGGTTACGAAGGAACTGTTTATACAAATGTTAATTCTGCTTTATCAAAATTAGATAATGCTCCATTGTCACTTGATTTTTTATGTGGAATGGGTGGGAGAGATGTTTCAAAATCAGATATCTATAATATGTTTATTAGTCTTTTTAAAGCTGTAAACGGTGAAAAACAAAAACGTGTTCAATTTATAAATATGGGGGTCGAAACAGATGAATAATACTGATATAAAAAGAATTACACCAAAAAATATTACTGACAAAGAATTTTTTTATGGTCATAAAGCATGTGCCGGTTGTGGTGGTAGTCTCGCTGTTCGATTAGCTCTTAAGGTTCTCGGAGAACGAACATTTGCAGTGTTACCTGCCGGTTGTATGTCTGCAGTTGGTTTCATTTATCCGCAAATGGCATTTGTAAATAATGCAATTATATCGACGTTTCCGGGTGCTGCCTCAATGGCTTCCGGTATTTCTGTTGGTGCAAGAGCATTGGGGCTAAAAGATTATAAAACAGTTGTTTTTGCAGGCGATGGCGGTACTGCCGATATTGGGATTCAAGCTCTTTCAGGCGCTATTGACAGAAACGAAGATATTATTTATGTGTGTTACGACAATGAAGCATATATGAATACAGGTATTCAAAAAAGCGGTTTGACACCTTACGGAACAAAGACTACAACAACTCCTGCAGGAAAAAATATTCATGGTGCTCAAACTTTTAAAAAGAATTTGTTTGAGATTATGGCTGCTCATGAGATTGCTTATGCTGCTACTGCAAGTGTTGGATATCCTCAAGATTATATCGACAAAATTAATAAAGCAAAACATACAAAAGGCACTTCTTTTATTCATGTTTATGCAACTTGTCCAACAGGGTGGGGGATTCCAACCGAAATAGCAATTCAAATTGCAAAAGAAGCTGTTGATAGTGGATTATTCTATCTTGCAGAATATCAAAATCGTAATTTTAAACTTAATAAAAATCCAAAATCATTTTTCCCTGTTAAAGATTATTTACTAAAACAAAGTAGATTTAAACATTTAACAGATAATGATATTAAGATAATTGAACAACAAAGAGATGAGAAATGGGAGTATATGAGAAAACATTGGAATTAAATTAAACATTTGATAATCAGAATTGAAGCTGTAGGATTTTTTATGTTCGGCAATTTTTTTTTTTGTAACAAGAATCAGTTACAGATGTAAGTTTATTGCTTATAATGTGAAAATTAAGAAATACAAAAATTTTAATTTTGAAACAATTATTTTTTTATTCTATTATTTATTTGTAATTTAATGAACGAAAAAAATTAAAAAAAGGAGGTAGCAAAATGTCAAATATTCTTATAAAATACATGGAAGATAGGTTTCATAAAAATAAAAAACATAAGGTAAATTTTTTAAAAAAAACAGGACCTGTTATCACAATTTCACGAGAAGCCGGATGTCCTGCTGAGGAAATTGCAGAAAAAATCATTAAATTAATTTTGCAACATAATAAGGAAGAGTGGACATGGATAAGTAAAGAAATATTGGAAAAATCATCAGCAGAATTAAATCTCGATCCTAAAAAAATTAAATATATATTCAAAGCCGAAAAGAAATCTGCGTTTGATGAAATTCTATCGGCTTTTTCAAATAAATACTATAAAAGCGATAAAAAAATCAGAAAAACAATAACCAAGGTTATTTATGATTATGCTGTGGAAGGTAAAATTATTATTATAGGGAGAGGTGGTGTAGCTATTGCCAAAGATATTGAGGATTCGTTTCATGTCAGGTTGCAAGCTCCATTAGAATGGAAAGCAAATATTATTAGTAAACAACAAAATGTATCAATTGATGATGCTAAAAATTATGTTATAAATGTTGATAAAGAAAGAAAAATTTTAATCGAATCATTTGGCGGACAGAAATTTGAAAATTTACTTTTTGATGCCACTTTTAATTGTGCAAAAATGACTACAGATGAAATTGCAGAAATTACATTTGATTTATTGAAAATGAGAAAACTTTGCAAAATAAGTTAAAAAAATGTACAGTTGTGCCTCTATATTTCATTCAATTTGGAATAAAACCTCCATTAATGGCAAAATCAAAATGTGAGACTACTCCGAAAAGTCTTTGTGGCAAAAAAAGACTTTTCGGAGTGGACTCATATGTTAATAATTAAAATATGAATATTGTATTTATTGGTGCAGGTAATCTTGCAACAAATTTATCTGTAACTCTTAAAAACGCCGGTTATAAA
>JAUVJB010000040.1 GCA_030592465.1 Bacteroidota bacterium
CTGTTGGTGGTGCTTTTCATTCACCATTAATGGAATCGGCAAGAGTTGAATTAGAAAATGCTATTAACTCAACCAATTTTAACAAACCTATTTGTCCAATTTATCAAAATGTTGATGCACAGGCAACAGATAATCCTGAAAAAATAAAACAAAACTTAATTGCTCAACTAACTTCTCCTGTTAGATGGACTCAAACTGTTAAAAATATGTTAGCTGCCGGAGCAGATTCTTTCACGGAAGTTGGACCCGGAAAAGTATTGCAAGGATTAATTAAAAAAGTTGACAGAAAAGTAGCTGTTCAAAGTGCTTAGTTATTAAATTGCCATATTGTTATATTGCTAAATTGTTAATCTCCATCTGGCGCAAGCGTCTCGCTTGTGCTTTTTATTTACTAAACCTTTCTCTTTATTATATTTATTATAATTCTATTTTTATTCTAAAATAATTCTATTTTTCAAAACAATTGGCTGATTATGTTGTTGAACCGCTCTTTCTAATTTGCAATACAAAAGCCTAAATATAAATAAATTACAATCATTACCAGTTTGCGTTTATAACTTAACCCCACTTGCATTAATACAAACAAACATGTAAATACATAGATAACAAGTATTAGATTATCAGCAAGATAACAAAAAAGTACATTTGCATACGTTTTTATATATGGTTGAATATCAGATATATAGATTTTTATTGCCAAAATGTAGTCCCCCGAAAGATTGAAGATTTAATGTTTATTAAGTTTTTTTTCATTTATAATTTGTATTTTGGTCCTAAAATATTATACTATGTTTATAAAAACAGTAACCAACACTAAATATAATAAAATATACGTCACTTATCGTTTAGTAAAAAGCAAACGTGTGAATGGTAAACCTCGACATATCAACATATTAGAACTTGGAACTTTGCCGAATATACCGGTAGAAAGACACAAAGAATTAGCCAATAAAATTGAAGATTTTATAAATGGGGAAAATCTCTTTTTTAAAGAACCTGAAAACGAAATAGAGCAGTTAGCGTATTACTTTTACAAGAAGCTAATAAAGAAGCAATTAGATAAAACTAATATTGAAAATAAAAGTTTAATAAAAGATTTTCAAACTCTTGATTTAAACAGTTTTGAAGCAATAGAAAGTAAAGAAATAGGTGGAGAATGGCTTTGCTCTCAAGCAATAGAACAGTTAGGCTTAAGCAATTATTTATCCAAAGAGTTATCTTGGAATAATAATCAAGTAAACGTATCAATTCTATCATTATTAGGGCGGTTACTTTATACTGCATCAGAATTAAAAACAGCCAAGTGGCTAAACGAAAACTCGGCAGCTTTGGAATTATACAGCCTCGACAGTAAAACAATAGATAGTAATCGCCTACAACAAGGAGCAGTTATGTTATATAAAGAGCGTGAGAAAATAGAAGAATATTTGAGTAATAAAATAAACGATATTTATCAAATCTCGAATAAATATATAGTTTACGATTTAACAAATACACATTTTGAAGGTAAAATGAAACTTTATGATAAGGCAAAATATGGCAGAAACAAACAAAAACGCAATGATTGTCTGCAAGTTACGATTGGTTTATTAACTGATGAGAATGGATTTTGTCAAAAAAGTCGTTACTATGAAGGTAATGCAGGAGAACCAACTTCTTTTAAAAATGTTGTTTCTGATGCGAAAGAATGTAGCGGGCAAGAACGTCCTGTAATAATAATGGATGCCGGCATAGCAAGTTATAAAAATTTAGAATATGCTTTGTCAGAGGGTTGCGATTATATCTGCGTTTCAAGAGGTGCACATTCAGATATACGTGCCAAACTTGATAGAGATAATTTGGTAAGTTTTACCAATAAAGCCGGCGATGAAGTCCGAACACAGATGTTTACTCAACCTTTTAAATATGAAAAACAAACAATTCAAGAGACAATATTATATGTTGAAACAAATGCAAAAAAAAGTAAAGAAGAAGGAATGTTTGAGCAGAAACGACAAAGATTTGAAAAAGGTTTAGATGATATAAAATCCTCATTATCAAAGCCAAGAGGCAATAAAAAACCGGAGAAAATATATGAACGTATAGGACGCTTAAAACAGAAATATTCAGGAATTGCCGAAGCATATAATATCAAAATAACAAAAAATAAAGACAAAACAACCGTAGAACAAATTACCTATAAATACAACGAAAATAATGCAATATTGGCAAAAACAGGCAGTTACTTCATTCGGACAAGTGTATCGGCAGAAAAAGAAGAGCTGCTGTGGAAACTGTATCGAACTCAAGGTGAAATAGAAAATACTTTCAGAATACTAAAATCCGACTTGAATATGCGTCCCATTTTTCATAGTAAACCGAAAAATATTGAATCACACCTGAACCTTGCAATTTTATCATATTTTATAGTAAGCTTTATACGTTACAAACTGAAAACTAAAGGAATACATCACAATTGGAATGAAATTGTCAGAATAATGAATACTCAAAAATGTAATATAAATACAATTATGAATAAGGATGAACAAAAAATATTAATAAAAACGTGCACTCGACCAGCATTAAAAACAACACAAATTTATAGAGCTATGAATTATAAATCGGTCCCATTTTATAGGAAAAAAACATGTCTGAATTTTTAATCTGATAACGAGCAAAGTGTAGTCCCGACGACGACTCTTAAGACTACTTATGCCTGTTTCTCAATAAGTTATAAATAAGAAAATGCAAGTGGGGTTAACAAGTAGTAGAGACGAAATAAAAAAAATATTACAATCAAATAAAGCAAAAAAATTATTTTACAATTTATGAATAGAATTAGTAACAACACCCCAAATCTTAAAATCCATAGTTGCTGTAATCTCAATAGGTGGATAGTTCTCATTTTCAGGTATTAAATAAAACTTATCGCCGGATTTATTAATTCTTTTAACAGTAAATTCACCATTAACAACAGCAATAACAATAGAATTATTCACAGGAGTTAAGGAGCGGTCAACAATTAGAATATCACCCTCATAAATTCCAATATTTATCATTGAATTACCTTTAGCTTTAACATAAAATGTTGCTTCCGGATGCTTAATAAGATACTTATTAAGGTCTAATTTTTCATCAATATAATCATCAGCAGGTGAGGGAAACCCTGCAGAAATTGTATCAACAAACAAAGGAATTTCAATCTTGGTTGAAGTATCTAAATTAAACACTTTAAAAAAATTTGTTATTTTTTTTCCTTTCTTACTCATATCGAATATAAAATTTTAAATATACTGATTATATTTACTAATTAAGCAAATAAGAAGCCATAAATTATTTAATACATTTATGGCTTTTGTAATTCATTTGAAATAACAAATATTAAATACTAAGCTTGTGCTGAAGGACCACCAAAATTCATAGGGATAGGAGTTCCTGAGCTTTCAGTATTTTTTATCTCACCATTTACCGATTCAAACTTAGCAATATTATCTTTTAAAGCCATCATTAATCGTTTAGCATGTTCAGGAGTTAAAATAACTCTTGATTTTACTTTTGCCTTAGGTATTCCGGGCATTATTCTAATAAAATCAATAACAAATTCGGATGATGAATGAGTAATAACAGCTAAATTAGAATATATACCTTGAGCAATATCTTCGCTTAATTCAATATTAATTTGTTTTTTTTTATTATCTTCCATGACTTCAATTTTAGTTTATAATTAATTGCAAGATAGCAAATTTAAAACATAAAAAAAAAGGCATGAGTATATACCTTTTTTTATTACTTCCTTAAATTCGCAATAGAAAGTTTAAACGTTTGATAATCAGGGCTTGACTTAAACCATTCATTATAGCTTAAGTAGTTGATATTTAAGCAGTCAAAACCTGACTTGTGAATTCTATGTGCTTTTAGAAAATAGTTTTATTTTTCTATTGTCTCTTTTTTGGATTCAACTAGTCTGTCATATTCTTCTCTTGACCCTACAACAATATTTTGATATTGTTGTAAGCCTGTACCGGCAGGAATTAAATGACCTACAATAACATTCTCTTTCAATCCTTCTAAGTAATCATCTTTACCTTTAATTGCAGCTTCATTAAGAACTTTTGTTGTTTCTTGGAAAGAAGCGGCTGAAATAAAACTATTTGTTTGTAAAGCTGCTTTAGTAATCCCCTGTAAAACTTGACTTGAAGTTGCAGGAATAGCATCTCTGGCTTGAACGAGTTTTAAATCTTTACGTTTTAAGACTGAATTTTCGTCACGTAACTTACGCGCAGAAACAATTTGACCGGATTTAAAATTAATAGAATCACCTATATCTTCAACAACTTTTTTACCATATAACAAATCATTTTCATAAGCAAAATCTTTCTTATCTACGATTTGTTTCTCAAGGAATTTAGAATCCCCTGGGTCTTCAATAATAACTTTCTGCATCATTTGACGTACAATAACCTCAAAATGCTTATCGTTAATTTTTACACCTTGCATCCTATATACTTCTTGTACCTCATTTACAATATACTCTTGAACTTTTGTTGGTCCTTTAATAGATAAAATATCAGATGGAGTAATTGCACCGTCAGATAAAGGTGTACCGGCCTTAACGTAATCACTTTCTTGCACTAACATCTGTTTTGATAATGAAACAAGATATTTTTTAATCTGACCGATTTTCGATTCAATAATTATTTCACGATTACCTCGTTTAATTTTACCGAATGATACCTGTCCATCAATTTCAGCTACAGTAGCCGGATTTGAAGGATTACGAGCTTCAAATAACTCAGTTACTCTTGGTAAACCACCGGTTATATCACCACCTTTACCAACTGCACGCGGTATTTTAACAATAATTTGACCTTGAACTAATTTATCTCCATCATTAATAATAATATGAGCCCCAACAGGCAAGTTATATAATTTCAATTCCTCGCCCTCATCATTTAAAACTCGACATATAGGATTTTTTGTTTTATCTTTAGTATCAGTAATAACTTTTTCTTTAAATCCTGTTTGTTCATCAGATTCTTCCTTAAAAGTAATACCTTCAATAACATTTTGGAATGAAACTTTACCGGATACTTCAGAAATAATTACAGCATTATAAGGATCCCACTCACAAATTAATGTTCCTTTAGTAAGTTCTTCACCGTTCTTAATAAATAATTTTGAGCCATAAGGAATATTATGAGTAGCAAGAACAATGCCTGTTTCTTTATCAACAATTCGTATTTCTGCTAACCGACCAATAACAATATTAATTTTAGTGCCATCATCTTCAACATGTTCAACTGTTCTTAATTCATCTATATCAGCAATACCGTTAAAATGAGTAATAATATTAGAATCAATAGTTATATTAGAAGCTGTACCACCAACATGGAATGTACGAAGTGTCAACTGAGTACCAGGCTCGCCAATAGACTGAGCAGCGATTACACCAACAGCTTCTCCATTTTTTATCATATGCCCTGTAGCAAGATTTCTACCATAACATTTAGCACAAACTCCTTTTTTTGTTTCACAAGTTAAAACAGATCGTATTTCAACTTGATCAATTGGAGATTCTTCAATGTATTTAGAAATTTCTTCGGTAAATTCTTCACCTGCTGCAATAATTAACTCGCCTGTCAATGGATGATATACATCATGAACAGAAGTTCTACCTAAAATCCTTTCATATAGAGACTCTACAACTTCTTCATTATTTTTAAGTGCTGTAGCTACTAAGCCTCTTAAGGTTCCACAGTCTTCTTCAGTAATAATAACATCTTGTGCAACATCAACTAAACGTCGGGTTAAATAACCTGCATCAGCAGTTTTTAGTGCAGTATCAGCTAAACCTTTACGAGCACCGTGAGTTGAGATAAAATATTCAAGAACAGAAAGTCCTTCTTTAAAATTTGATAAAATAGGATTTTCAATAATTTCTGAACCTGTTGCTCCTGATTTTTGTGGTTTAGCCATTAAACCTCTCATACCACCTAACTGTCTAATTTGCTCACGCGAACCTCTAGCTCCGGAATCAAGCATCATATAAACCGAATTAAATCCCTCGTTATCAGAACTTAACTGATCTAATAATGTTTGTGTCAAATTAGCATTAGTATGTGTCCAGATATCAATAATCTGGTTATATCTTTCATTGTTTGTAATGAATCCCATATTGTAGTTATTCATTACTTCATCAATTTGCTTATATCCTTCATTAACTAATTCCTCTTTTTCTTTTGGTATAATTACATCATCCAAATTAAATGACAAGCCTCCTTGGAAAGCCATCTTATAACCAAGATTTTTGATATTGTCGAGGAAATCAGCAGTAACTGCTGTACCACTTTTTTTTAAGATATTACCAATAATATCTCTTAAAGATTTTTTTGTAAGAACTTCATTAATAAAGCCAACCTCTTTAGGAACATATTCATTAACCATTACTCTACCTACTGTTGTCTCAAGTAATTTATTAACAAGTTTCCCATCTTCAAAGAGATTTATTTTTACCTTGATATTAGCATGAATATCAACTCTTCTCTCATTAAAAGCTATTTCTACCTCCTCCGGAGAATAAAATACCAGTCCCTCACCTTTCATACCCTTTCTTGGTTTTGTAATATAATACAAGCCGAGAACCATGTCTTGTGAAGGAACGGTAACCGGTGTTCCATTAGCAGGGTTTAAAATATTATGAGAAGCTAACATCAACATTTGAGCTTCTAAAACAGCAGCATTACCAAGAGGTAAATGAACAGCCATTTGGTCACCGTCAAAGTCAGCGTTAAATCCTGTACATGCCAAAGGGTGTAATTGAATAGCTTTCCCTTCAATTAGTTTCGGTTGAAATGCTTGAATACCGAGACGGTGAAGAGTTGGGGCACGGTTTAATAAAACAGGATGTCCTTTTAAAACATTTTCTAATATATCCCAAACAACAGGATCTTTTCTATCTACAATTTTTTTTGCAGATTTTACTGTTTTAACTATACCTCTCTCAATTAATTTTCTAATAACAAAAGGTTTGTATAATTCAGCTGCCATGTCTTTAGGTATACCACACTCACCCATCTTTAGTTCCGGACCAACTACAATAACTGAACGAGCAGAATAATCAACTCTTTTACCGAGTAAGTTTTGACGAAACCTTCCTTTTTTGCCTTTTAAGCTATCACTTAATGATTTTAAAGGGCGATTTGCATCTGTTTTAACAGCATTTGCTTTTCTTGAATTATCGAATAATGAATCAACAGCTTCCTGTAACATTCTTTTCTCATTACGTAAAATAACTTCGGGAGCTTTTATTTCAATTAGGCGTTTAAGTCTATTATTTCTAATAATAACACGACGATATAAATCATTTAAGTCAGAAGTTGCAAATCTACCTCCATCAAGTGGAACAAGAGGACGAAGTTCCGGTGGAATAACAGGAACTATTTTTACAATCATCCATTCGGGATGATTTTTTAATTTAGAAGCACGGAAAGCTTCAACAACTTGAAGTCTTTTTAAAGCTTCATTTTTACGTTGTTGTGAAGTTTCTGTATTGGCTTTATGCCTTAAAGAGTAAGATAATTCGTCTAAATCAATACGTGATAATAAATCATAGAGTGCTTCAGCACCCATTTTTGCAATAAACTTATTAGGATCTGTATCATCTAAACTTTGATTTTCTTTAGGAAGAGTTTCAAGAATATCAAAATATTCTTCTTCTGTCAAAAAATCAAGATATTTAATACCATCAACAGTTTTAACACCGGAATTTATTACAACATATCTCTCATAATAAACAATAGTATCTAACTTTTTTGTTGGTAAACCTAACAGATAACCTATTTTATTAGGCAATGATTTAAAATACCATATATGAGCAACAGGAACAACTAAACTAATATGTCCCATTCGTTCACGACGAACCTTTTTCTCAGTTACCTCAACACCACATCTATCACAAACTATACCTTTATACCTTATTCTTTTATATTTGCCGCAATGGCACTCATAATCTTTAACAGGACCAAAAATTCTTTCACAAAATAAACCGTCTCTTTCAGGTTTATAAGTACGGTAATTTATTGTTTCGGGTTTTAATACTTCCCCATAAGAACGTTCAAGAATTTCTTCAGGTGAAGCCAGGCTAATGGAAATTTTTGTAAAATTGCTTTTTACTTTGTTGTCCCTTCTGAAAGCCATATATAGAAAATTTAAAAATTAAACAAAAAAGCACAAGATATTAACCTAAATAATTAATATCCTTATTATATATTATTCTAAATTAATACTTAAACCTAAACCTCTAAGTTCATGTAATAAAACATTAAAAGATTCAGGGATACCGGGTTCCTGCATTTGCTCACCTTTTACAATAGCTTCATAAGCTTTAGCTCTGCCTACAACATCATCTGATTTAATAGTAAGTATTTCTTGTAAAATATTTGCAGCGCCAAAAGCTTCAAGAGCCCAAACTTCCATCTCACCAAATCGTTGTCCACCAAATTGAGCTTTACCACCGAGAGGTTGTTGAGTAATTAGCGAATAAGGACCTATTGAACGAGCATGCATTTTATCGTCAACCATATGTCCTAATTTAAGCATGTAAATTACACCTACTGTGGCTTTTTGGTCAAATTTCTTACCGGTACCACCATCATATAATTGTGTTTTGCCATATCTTGGAACACTTGCTTTATCAGTATATTGATTTATTTCATCTAATGAAGCACCATCAAAGATTGGAGTAGAAAATTTTAGTCCCAAATTTTGACCTGCCCAGCCTAATACAGTTTCGTAAATCTGTCCTAAATTCATTCGAGAGGGAACTCCAAGCGGGTTAAGAACAATATCAACAGGAGTACCATCTTCAAGAAATGGCATATCTTCTGCTCTTACAATTTTAGACACAATTCCTTTGTTACCATGGCGACCTGCCATTTTATCACCAACTTTAAGCTTGCGTTTTTTAGCAATATATACTTTTGCTAATTGGATAATTCCTTGTGGTAATTCGTCACCAATTGTAAAATTAAAAATCTTTCGTTTATATTCTCCTTCAATTTCTTTATGCTTCCTAACATAATTCAACAATAATAATTTAATAGTTGCATTTTTCTTTTTGTCAGTTGTCCATCTATTAGGATTAACATCCAAGAAATCAATATTTTGCAAGAGTTTCTGTGTAAATTTTGTACCCTTATTAATAATATTATTACTTAAAAAATCTTTTACACCTTGTGAAGTTTTCCCGCTAATTAGAATAAATAATTTATCGACTAATCCGGCTTTAAGTTCTTCTAATTTTGATGATAATTCCTCATTTATTTTATCAACAATAGGTTTTTCAGAAACTTTACGTCTTCTATCTTTTATTGAACGAGAAAATAATTCTTTTTCAATAACAACACCATGTAATGAAGGTGCAGCTTTTAAAGAAGCATCTTTAACATCACCTGCTTTGTCGCCAAAAATAGCTCTTAACAATTTTTCTTCAGGTGAAGGATCTGTTTCACCTTTAGGAGTAATTTTACCAATAAGAATATCTCCGGGCTTAACTTCAGCACCAATTCTTATGATACCATTCTCATCCAAATCTTTAGTAGCTTCTTCACTAACATTAGGTATATCAGAAGTTAATTCTTCAGTACCTCTTTTTGTATCACGAACTTGAAGTGAATATTCATCAATATGAATTGATGTAAATAAATCTTCACGAACGACACGCTCTGATATAACAATAGCATCCTCAAAGTTATAACCTTTCCAAGGCATGAAAGCAACTTTTAGGTTACGTCCTAAAGCTAATTCTCCACCTTGGGTTGCATAACCCTCGGTCAATACTTTCCCTTTATAAACTTTTTCGCCAACTTTAACAATTGGTCTAAGGTTAACACAGGTATTTTGATTTGTTTTTTTAAATTTAGGTATCTCATAATGAACAACATCACTATCAAAACTAACAAAATTCTCTTCATCAGTTCTTGAATAATGAATAATAATTTCGTTAGAATCAACATACTCAACAACGCCATCACCCTCTGAGAGAATTACATTTCTTGAGTCAATTGCAAGTTTACCTTCAATGCCTGTACCAACAATAGGAGATTGGGGTTGCAAGATAGGAACAGCCTGACGCATCATATTTGAACCCATTAAAGCACGGTTAGCATCATCATGTTCTAAAAATGGAATTAATGAAGCGGCAACTGAAGCAATCTGATTGGGAGCTACGTCCATAAGATTAATCTTATCCGGTTCAATTACAGGGAAATCGCCCTCATATCTGGCTTTAACCTTAGAATTTTGAAAAATTCCACTTTCATCAATAACTGCATTAGCTTGTGCAATAATTTTTTTCTCTTCTTCGTCAGCACTCAAATATATAACTTCATCGTTGTTCAAATAAACTTTTCCTTGATCAACTTTTCTATAAGGAGTTTCTATAAATCCAAGATTGTTAATTTTTGCATAAACGCATAATGAAGAAATCAATCCAATATTTGGACCTTCGGGAGTTTCAATTGGGCATAATCTTCCATAATGACTATAATGAACATCACGAACTTCGAAGCCGGCTCTTTCTCTAGATAAACCACCAGGTCCTAATGCTGACATCCTTCTTTTATGTGTCATTTCGGCCAATGGATTTGTTTGATCTAAAAACTGCGACAATGCATTAGTACCAAAAAAAGAATTAATTACAGAAGAAAGAGTTTTTGAATTAATGAGATCTACAGGAGTAAATACCTCATTATCGCGAACATTCATTCGTTCTCTAATTGTGCGCGACATTCTAGCAAGACCAACACCAAAATGATTCGTTAATTGTTCACCAACAGTACGTACTCGTCTATTACTTAAATGATCAATGTCATCAACATCTGCTTTCGAGTTAATAAGTTGAATAAGATATTTAATAATTTTAATAATATCATCTTTGGTAAGGACTTTAACATCTATGTCGGAACTTAGTCCAAGTTTTTTATTTATTCTAAACCTACCTACTTCGCCAAGATCGTAACGGCTTTCAGAGAAAAATAATTTATCAATAACATCTCGGGCAGTAGAATCATCAGGTGGTTCAGAATTTCTTAATTGGCGATAAATATGATAAACTGCTTCTTTTTCAGAGTTACAAGGGTCTTTATGAAGTGTATTATAGATAATTGCGAAATCGTTTACATTTAGTCCTTCTTTATGTAATAGAATAGTTTTAGAACCGGAATCAATTATTTGGTCAACGTGTTCATTTTCAAGAACAGTTTCACGATCAATAATTACTTCGTTACGTTCGATAGAAACAACCTCACCTGTATCTTCATCAACAAAATCTTCAACCCAAGATTTAAGTACACGTGCAGCAAGTTTTCGTCCAACAACTTTTTTTAAACCTGTTTTTGAAACTTTAACTTCATCAGCGAGGTCAAATATTTCAAGAATATCTTTATCACTTTCAAATCCGATAGCACGAAGTAAAGTTGTTACAGGTAATTTTTTCTTACGATCGATATAAGCATACATAACATTATTAATGTCAGTAGAAAACTCAATCCAAGAACCCCTAAATGGGATTATACGTGCCGAATATAATTTCGTTCCATTTGCATGAATACTTTGTCCGAAAAAAACCCCCGGTGAACGGTGAAGTTGCGAAACAATAACTCTTTCTGCACCATTAATAATAAATGTACCTTTTTTAGTCATGTATGGTATCATTCCAAGATACACATCTTGCACAACAGTATCAAAATCCTCGTGATCAGGATCAGTACAATAAAGTTTTAATTTAGCTTTTAAAGGTACGCTATAGGTTAAACCTCTATTTGAGCATTCATCTAAAGAATATCTGGGTGGTTCAACATAAAAATCTAAGAACTCAAGAATGAAATTATTACGGGTGTCTGTAATAGGAAAATTATCTATAAAAACTTTATATAAAGTTTCTTTTTTTCTTTGCTCCTGAGTTGAATTTAATTGAAAAAATTCTCTAAAAGATTTTAATTGTATTTCTAAAAAATCAGGATAATTAAATTGATTTTTTATATTAGCGAAACTGATTCTACTACTTAAATTGTTAGAAGACATAATAAAAATAAAAAAGTGAACTTTAGAAAAACAACAAAAAGGCTTAGAGCAATGTAATTACTCTAAACCTTGAAAGATTATATGTATAAGAATATCTTATTTAAGTTCAACTTCGGCTCCTTGTTCTTCTAATTTAGCTTTTAAAGATTCTGCTTCTTCTTTTGATACTCCTTGTTTAACTTCTTTTGGTGCAGAATCAACTAGAGCTTTAGCTTCTTTCAAACCTAAGCCGGTTAATTCTTTAACTAATTTTACAATTTGTAATTTAGCTCCACCCGGTGCTTTTAAAATTACATCAAATTCAGTTTTTTCTTCCTCACCACCTTGTTCACTTCCAGCAGCAGGACCTGCTACAACAGCAGCAGCAGCTGGTTCGATTCCATATTCTTCTTTTAATATGTTTGCTAATTCATTAACTTCTTTTACAGTTAAGTTAACTAATTGTTCTGCTAACGCTTTTAAATCTGCCATTTTTTGCTAAAATTTAAATTAAATATTTATTATTATTATTATTTTTCAGATAGTGTTTTAAGTACACCTGTTAATATATTGCCTCCGGATTGTAATGAAGACATAACATTTTTTAGAGGAGATTGTAATAGTAAAACGATATCTCCAATAAGTTCGTCTTTAGATTTAATATTTGCTAATAATTCTAATTGGTCATCGCCAAAATAAAAGCTTTCTTCAACAAAAGCAGCTTTTATTATTGGTTTTTTATGTTTATTTCTAAACTCTTTAATTACTTTAGCAGGGACATTACCTGTTTCTGTAAAAATAATTGAAGTATTACCAATTAGGACATCATACAAAGGGTCATAATCAGCATCAGATTTTTCTAATGCTTTTTTTAATAGAGTATTCTTAACTACTAGTAAATTAATATCTTTTTCAAAACATTTTCTTCGTAGTGTATTTGTATCTAATACATTTAAACCTGAAACATCAGCTAAATAGAAATGATTTGTTTCATTAATTCGTTTAGTTAAGTTATCAATTATTTTATTTTTATCTTCTAAATTCATAATTACAAATAAGTTAAAAACTATTCAACAATTGATTTAACTTCAACTTGCACACCGGAACTCATAGTGCTTGATAAATAAACACTTTTTACATAAGTTCCTTTAGCAGCTGATGGTTTTAATTTAATAAGAGTATTTAGCAATTCTCTTGCATTATCTACAATTTTTTCAGGTTCAAAAGATACTTTACCAATTGATGTATGGATAATACCGTATTTATCAACTTTAAAATCGATTTTACCTTGTTTTACATCTTTTACTGCACTGGCAATATCCATTGTCACTGTACCGCTTTTAGGATTAGGCATTAAGCCTCTGGGGCCTAATATTCTACCGAGTTGACCAACTTTAGCCATCACATCAGGCGAAGTAATAATCACATCAACATCAGTCCAACCTCCTTTAATTTTGTCAATATATTCATCTAATCCGACAAAATTTGCTCCTGCAGTTTTAGCTTCTTCTTCTTTATCAGAAGAACAAAGAACTAAAACCCTGATCTCTTTACCGGTTCCGTGAGGTAGTGAAACTACACCACGAACCATTTGATTAGCTTTTCTTGGATCAACATTAAGTCTAACATCAATATCCATAGAAGCATCATATTTAGTTGTAGTAATTTCTTTAACTAATTTTGTTGCGTCTAATATATTTAATTGTTTTTTATCTCCGATCTTCTCAAAAGCTAACTTTTGATTTTTTGTAAGCTTAGTCATTTTTCTGAAATATTAATTCTTCATTAAATGGAGCTTCTCCTTTAATAGTAACACCCATACTCCTAGCAGTGCCTGCAACCATTTTCATAGCTGATTGTTTTGTAAAAGCATTTAAGTCCGGCATTTTTTCTTCTGCTATCTCTTCTACCTGATTCCAAGTAATAGAACCAACTTTAATTTTGTTAGATTCTGCAGAGCCTGATTTAAGTTTTGCTGCTTCTAATATTTGCACCGCAACGGGTGGTTTTTTCACTACAAAATCAAAGGATTTGTCAGCATATATCGTAATTATAACAGGTAAAACTTTACCTGCACTGTTTTGAGTTCTTGCATTAAATTGTTTGCAAAACTCCATAATATTGACTCCTTTTGAACCTAAGGCAGGGCCTACAGGCGGTGAAGGATTTGCTGCTCCTCCTTTAATCTGTAATTTAATTAATCCTGAAACTGCTTTCGCCATGATAATTAATGTACAATTTAAATTTTTAATTATTCTTTAACAACTTGCATAAAACTAAGTTCTAATGGAGTACGACGACCAAAAATCTTAACAATAACTTTAAGTTTTTTCTTTTCTTCGTTCACTTCTTCAATAACACCATTAAAACCATTAAAAGGTCCATCTACAACTTTAATGGATTCACCAACAATGAATGGGATATTAATCCCTTCATCGCTTTCGGCAAGCTCATCAACTTTTCCCAAAATTCTTTTAACTTCTGCATCTCTTAAAGGAACAGGATCTCCTTTTTTAGTACCTAAAAAACCTAATACATCAGATACATTTTTAATAACATGGGGAACCTCTCCTATAAGAGCTGCTTCGATTAGAATATATCCAGGAAAAAAATTCCTTTCTTTACTGATTTTTTTACCATTTCTTATTTGATAAATTTTTTCAGTAGGGATTAACACTTGTGAAACATATTCTTGTAAATTATTATGAATAATTTCACTTTCGATAAGCTCTTTAACTTTTTTTTCTTTACCACTAATAGCTTTTACTACGTACCATTTTTTTTCCATTAGTAAAATTTCTTTTCAAAATATTAATAAAATATTCCGTAAATAAAAGACATTATGTGACTAAAGCTAAAATCCATTAAATAAATCACAACTGCAATAATTAAGGAAGCAATCATTACAACAATTGAGCTGTTTTGTAGATCAGGCCAAGAAGGCCATGAAACCTTATGTATTAATTCGTTATAAACGTCTTTAAAATATAATTCTATTTTTTTCATTTTCATTTACTTAGCACGGGTAGAGAGGCTCGAACTCCCGACCTTTGGTTTTGGAGACCACTGCTCTACCAAACTGAGCTACACCCGTAAAATAAAAAGTATTTTTATAAAATAAATTTACATAGATACCTTTTAATTTATATGTAGTTTATAATTATTCAATAATACCTGTTACCTGTCCTGCACCAACGGTTCTACCACCTTCACGAATAGCAAAACGTAACCCTTTATCCATAGCAACAGGAGTAATTAAGTCAACTTGTATTGTTACGTTATCACCGGGCATTACCATTTCGGTACCTTCCGGTAATTTAATTTCGCCTGTTACATCAAGAGTTCTAATATAGAACTGAGGACGATAATTATTATGAAATGGAGTATGGCGTCCACCTTCTTCTTTTTTCAAAACATAAACTTCAGCTTTGAATTTAGTATGAGGTGTAATAACTCCTTGATGAGCAATAATCATACCACGTTTTACATCATCTTTATTAATACCTCTTAATAATAAACCTACGTTATCACCGGCTTGACCATCGTCTAATATTTTTCTAAACATTTCAACGCCTGTAACAACAGTTTTTTTATGGTCAGCACCAAGACCAATAAGCTCAACTGCATCGCCGGTATGAACAACCCCAGCTTCAATTCTACCTGTAGCAACAGTACCACGACCGGTAATTGAGAAAACATCTTCAACAGGCATTAAGAAAGGTTTATCAACATCACGTTTAGGTATTGGTATCCAAGTATCAACTGCGTCCATTAATTCAGTAACTTTTTCTTCCCATTTAGGTTCACCATTTAATGCTCCGAGAGCAGAACCAAGAATAACAGGTGTATTTTCACCGTCGAATTCATAAAAGTCTAATAATTCACGAACTTCCATCTCTACTAATTCTAACAACTCGGGGTCGTCAACCATATCAACTTTGTTTAAAAAAACAACAATTTTAGGAACGTTTACCTGACGAGCTAAAAGTATGTGTTCTCGTGTTTGAGGCATAGGACCATCATCAGCAGCTACAACAAGGATAGCACCATCCATTTGAGCAGCACCTGTTACCATATTTTTAACATAGTCAGCATGACCGGGACAGTCAACGTGTGCATAGTGACGTTTTTCTGTTTCGTATTCAACGTGAGCAGTATTAATTGTAATACCTCTTTCCTTTTCTTCAGGTGCATTATCAATTGAATCAAAAGATTTTATTTCACATAAACCTTTTTTTGCTAAAACTTGAGTAATTGCTGAAGTTAAAGTAGTTTTTCCATGGTCAACATGACCTATTGTTCCAATATTAACATGAGGCTTTGACCTATTGTAATGTTCTTTAGCCATAATTTCAAAATATTTATTAATTTATATAGAAAAAAATTGTAATTGCAAACATAGTAATTTTTTTAATACGAGCCAATGATGGGAATTGAACCCATGACCTCTTC
>JAUVJB010000181.1 GCA_030592465.1 Bacteroidota bacterium
CATTTCGACTAAAAGGAGAAATCTCATAACATAGTGTATATAAGTTGAATGAGATTTCTTCTCCGCCAGCTGGCGGATCGAAATGACAGCACAACTAAAATTTTACGGGTTTTCGTGCTGGCACTATATACGACTTTTATTTAATTTATTTATATTACCTGAATATAATCTTTTAACTCTAATTGTTGATTAATTTCAAGTTTTTTTCTTAAACGCTGTCTGTTTTTCCCGACAGAAGCAATAGTAATATTCATTATTTGTGCTATTTCATTCGATGTGAGGTTAATTTTTATATAAGCACACAGTTTCTGTTCATTCATTGATAAGTTAGGATGTTTGCCAAGTAAACGGTCAATATATCCTTTATGTACTTTTTCAAAATTAAGTTTAAAATTTTTCCAGTCTATATCATTATCAATATTGTTATTAATAATAGAAATAACATTATTACTACATTTTTGAAAATCTGGTTTAACTTTATTATTTTCCGTAAAAAGTATTCTCTTTATTTTACCGAGAGTCTCATTTTTATTAATAAAATGTAAAGTTAATGAAGATAATTCATCATTTTTATGTTGAATATCAGCTTCATGCTTTTCTTTTTCAAGATGGTTTATTTCCTGTTCGGCTTTCAATTCTTCTTGTAGCATTAAATTTTCAGCTTCTTCACGTTTTTTTTCAGCAATAAGAACTTTATTTTCGTTTTCTTTGTTTTTAATCTCAAGTTCAGCAAGTTGTTTTTCTTTTTTATATATTATTCTGGTTTTTTTCAAAGAATTAGCTTTCATCCTAAACATGACAAATAACAGAACAATAAGCAGGAATAGAACTGATGATAATATATACAAAAATTTCAGAAAAATCTTATGTTTTTGTTCCTTAACTTCCTTTATTTCAATTTCTTTTCGAAGTATTATATTTTCCTGTTCTTTTTTTTCTGTTTCATATTTTGTTTGCATTTCGGTAATCTGTTTATTGCTTTCAATATTAAACAGAGAATCTTTCATTTCAGTGTATAGTTTGAAATGTTTGTATGCTTCACTATAATTTCCTAAAGTGGAATCAACTAAAGAGATATTTCTATAGCAATCTTTAACTATTTTATTTGCATCTATTTGCTCTGCTTTACCAAGCGCTTCATTATAATATTTATAAGCCTTTTCATATTCGCCTTGCTCATAAAAATTTTGCCCTATCCTATGCAATATATTTGCATATCTCCATTTGTTTCCGAGTTCTTTATTTACCACAAGAGCTTTTTCAAAATAGTAAAGTGATTTTTCGTAATCGCCTTTACTAAAATATACACTTCCAAAATTTACCAAAACAGCAGAAATACCACGTTTTTCGTTGATTTTTTCTAACGATGTTAAAGCATTTTTATAGTATCTAATTGCTTCATTATAATTTTTTTGTTCCTGAAACACACCACCAATATTCATATTTGCTCTGGCAATACCAAAGACATCATTTAATTCAATATAAATTTCAAGTGATTTTTTATAATACTTTAATGCCATAGAATCATTATATAAATACCAGTATATTGCTCCCAAACTGTTTGCTGCCCATCCTATTTGGTTAATATTATTTACTTGTTCAGAGATCTTTAAGGAATTTAAAGTAAATTCAGTAGCTTTTTTAAAGTCTCCTTTTTTAGTATATACCAACCCAATACTTCCGTATATTTTTGAAAGAGATGTTGTATCATTTAGTTGAATATAAGAAGAAAGGGCTTTTTCAAAATATAATAAGGAACTATCATAATTACTTAATGTTCCATGCGCCGAACCCATTAAATCATATATTTCTGCAAGAATATCATCTTCTCCCGCCTTTTTATAAAATGGAATTGAAAGATTTAAGTATTTTAAAACAGAATCATATTCGTTTTTTTTATTATAATTGCAAGCAATATTTTTGTATGCTTTTGACAAAATTTCTATATTGCCTGATTCTTTTGCCAGTAAAAGGGCTTCTTTGGCATACAGAGTTGATGTGTCAGTATTTATATTTCTGTATTCACCGGAAAGTTCAACTAAAGTAATAACTCTTTCATTTATACTAGCCTGATTTAGAAGATTTTTTAATGAATCAATATTATTTTGTTGTGAAAACCCAATTTTTAATGTTAATATTAATAAAATAAAAAAGGTAATTGCTTTGTTCATGACGAATCGGTTTTTAACAAAAATAACCATTTTATAAAATTAACAGCACACTTATTAATAAAAAATTTAAACTAATGTAATCAAATTAGTGAACTGTTCTAATTAAATAAATTTTCATGCTGAGACTTATCGACATAAATCTATTACTCTCCCGGATTGCAAATCCGAAAGAGCAAGTTGTTGTATATAAATTATTTCAACAAAACTCTGTTTGTCCCAATCTTATATTCCTTATTAAAAATTGTATCAGTAATTAATTTGTAATCTTCCTGATTATTGACAAAATCAATGTTATTTGTATCAATTACTAAAATTCGAAAATCTTTTTGTTGTTTAAAATAGTCGAAATAACCATTTTGAATTTTTCGCAGATAATCTTCAGTAATATTTTGCTCATAATCACGTCCGCGTTTTTTTATGTTTTTAATTAAATTATTTGTGCTCATATGCAAATAAACATACAAATTGGGTTTTGGCAACTGATTATAGATGATATTAAAAATTTGTCGATATAAGCTATATTCATCATCTTGCAGAGTAGATTTTGAAAAAATTAACGACTTCATAAAATAATAATCGGAAATAGTAAAGCTCTTAAACAAATCGCGATGTGAAAGGTCTTTTTTTAGCTGATTATACCTATCGGCAAGAAACGACAGTTCTAATGAAAACGAATACCTATCAGGATTTTTATAAAATTTTGGCAAGAAAGGATTATCGGCAAATTGCTCAAGAATTAATTTAGCATTAAACTTTTGGGCAAGCATTTTCGACAATGATGTTTTTCCTGCTCCAATATTTCCCTCAATAACGATATAGTCGTAATTCATCTGTTTTTTTATGTAAAAAGTCTTTATTGTGAGTGATAAGTAGTTTCGTATTATACTCTGCTTCGTAATAATTTGAGCTAATTTATATACTATAAAATAATTATAATTTTAACATATAGTCATTGATTGTCATTAATTGTCATTGACAGCGAAGCCAAATGACTACAAATGACAGCGAAGCGTAATGACCCTGTGAAATATTGCTTCGCAATTTCACAGGGCAGGCAAATTATATTACGCAAAATATAACATCTCAAAGTATATTAATCTGCCGGATTTTGAAAATCCTGCATATTTTTAAATATTATCGTCTTAAATAATATTATTTAGGAGTAATTCCCATATTATAAAAGATGAATGACCAGATATCTGTATATTCATCAATTTGTTTCGATGTCGGCATTCCACCACCATGACCTGCTTTAGTCTCAATACGAATAAGAACCGGATTATTACCTTTATATTTTTCCTGTAATGTAGCCATATATTTGAATGAATGAGCCGGAACAACTCTGTCGTCATGGTCGGCTGTTGTTACCATAACAGCAGGATATTCAACATTTTCTTTAATATTTTGTAATGGTGAAATTTTTATTAAATTATTAAATTGAATAGAATCATCGCTTGTACCATAATCACTTGCCCACGACCAACCAATTGTAAATTTATGATATCGAAGCATATCCATCACACCAACTTCGGGTATTGCAACTCTAAACAAATCAGGACGTTGATTAATAACAGCACCAACTAACAAACCACCATTTGAACCACCTTTTAAAGCAAGTTTTTGTGAAGATGTGTATTTATTTTTAATAAAATATTCAGCAGCTGCAATGCAATCATCAAACACATTTTGTTTATTTAATTTCATGCCTTGTTCATGCCATTCTTTTCCATATTCTCCACCACCTCGTAAATTTACAACAGCAAAAATTCCTCCGTTCTCAATCCAAAAAATTCTTCGCGCCGAAAAATATGGTGTTAAACTAATGTTAAATCCACCGTATCCATATAATAATGTCGGGTTATTACCATCTAATTTAATCCCTTTTTTATAGAATAAAAACATAGGAATTTTTGTACTGTCTTTACTCTCATAAAAGACTTGCTCAGTAACAAAATCATCGCTGTCAAAATCAACTTTTGGTTTACTGTAAATTTCCGATTTTTTTGTATTAAAATCATATTTATAAACTACACTTGGAGTAGTAAACGAAGTAAACACATAAAATCCGATGCTCTCATCTTTTTTACCTCTTATACCGCCTGATGTTCCTAATCCGGGTAATTTGAGTTCATAATCAAAAGTACCGGCAGTATTATATACTTCAACTTTGCTGTGAGCATCTTTCATATACGATACAACAATTTTACCACCTACCAACGAGCAACGTCTTAAAACATTTTCTTTTTCAGGAATAATGTCTTTTCTTTTATCTGTTTTGAGGTCAATACTAATTAATTTATATTTTGGTGCTTCAAAATTTGTTCTCACTAATAAATGATTGTCAATATCATCAACAACACCGTATTGGTAATCAAAGCCATCGGCTAATTTAATAAATTTTGAATTCTTTTTTGTTAAATCCTTATAATATAAAGCGTTACCATCGCCAACTTCACTTTCATATAAATATAAAAATTTCTCATTTTCAGAAACACTTGCACCGAACATTCTTTTCGGATTTTCTGTGTCTTGATAGATTAATTTATCTTTTGATTGGTCATTACCTACTATATGATAAAATACTTTTTGAAATTTGTTTGATTTTGTTAACTCAGAACCTTGTTTAGGTTCATCATATCGGGAATAATAAAAACCATCTTTATAAAATGAGATGCCTGAAAATTTCACCCATTTAAGATGATCTTTTAAATCTTTTCCTGTTTTAATATCTCTTACAAAAATCTCGTTCCAATCAGACCCTGATCTTGCAATACTATAAGCAAGATATTTCCCATCTTTAGATACATCAAGTCCTGCTAATGCAACAGTTCCATCGTCTGACAATTTATTCGGGTCAAGTAATACTTTTGCTTCCTTATTCAAATCATCTTGAATATATAAAACACTTTGATTTTGTAAACCATTATTTTTAAAATAAAAATAATGATTGCTTTCTTTAAAAGGAGCTGATAATTTAGGATAGTTCCACAATTCCTGCAAACGTTTTTTTATTGTATCTCGATAAGGAATTTGTGATAGATAATCGTTAGTAACTTTATTTTCAGCTTTTACCCATTCGCCTGTTTCCTGCGAATTGTCGTCTTCTAACCAACGATAAGGGTCGGCAACTTTAGTTCCAAAATAAGTATCAACAGTATCAACTTTTTTTGCAACGGGATAATTTAATCGTTTGGGTTGGTTATTACATGAAGCAATACCGATTACAAAAAAAACAAATAATAATTTTTTCATCTCAATATTTTTAAATTTATAATTAAGGTTAATTAGTGTTTGAAAAAAAATATACAATCTTCTCTATTATTGATATTACAAAATAAAAACCGTCCGCCAGATGGCGAATTGTTCAATTGTTTTATTGTTAAATTGTTCACTGCTCTTTCGGATTGCAAATCCGAAAGAGCGGTCAATATCAATAATAAAGTAAATTGCAGAATTTTCATTCAAATACTATTTTACATTTTTAAATGCTTTTAAACCTGCAAATTTAGCTGTATCGCCTAATTCTCTTTCAATTCTCATTAACTGATTAAATTTAGCAATTCGTTCTGTTCTACAGCCTGAGCCTGTTTTTAAATGTCCTGAACCAATAGCAACAGTTAAATCGGCAATAGTTGTATCTTCGGTTTCGCCTGAACGATGAGAAACAAAGCAGTTAAAATTATTTTTTCCTGCAAGTTCAATGGTTTCTAAAGTTTCTGTTAATGAACCAATTTGGTTAAGTTTTATTAAAACTGAATTAGCAGCTTTTTTATCAATAGCTTCTTGCAAAAGTTTAGCATTAGTACAAATTAAGTCATCACCAACTAATTCAATTCTATTGCCAATAGTTTTATTTAATAATTGCCAGCCTTCCCAGTCGTTTTCAGCCATACCGTCTTCGAGAAGAATAATAGGATATTTTTTTGACCATTCATCCCAAAGTTGAACCATTTGTTCAGGTGTTTTTGATGATTTGTCTGATTTAAAGAAAAAATATTTACAATCTTTCCACATTTCACTTGAAGCAGGGTCAAGACAAATAGAAATATCTTTAC
>JAUVJB010000286.1 GCA_030592465.1 Bacteroidota bacterium
GATTAATATGTCAGGGATGTGCAGTGAAAAATATATCCATAAAAGAATAAATACCATAACACAAAATTATCACCCCGTTTCAATTTTATTGAAATTGGGAATTATGTGATAGGACACTGATTGTTATGATTTTAATTTTTATCATAAAAATCAGTCCAATCAGTTTAATCAGTGTGCCATTAAAAATAATTTTTACATTTTTCCGTTATAATAATATTATTTGTATATCTTTACACGTAAAATTATATAACCCTTTATGCCTGTTAAACCCAAAATACAAAACACCAACTTTTATATACCACTACATATAGTTAGGTATCAAGCATTTACCCCCCCCTCAACTATTTTCACACTATTTGCATAAACTATATTTATAATTTATTATATGATTTTTATTTGCAAAATTCATCGGTTTATAGTTTTTGTTATTCATATTTAAGAAGTAATGTTAGAAATATATATAAATATTTACCTTGTTGCAGTAATAAATATATATTTATAATTTGTAAGAATAAGTTTGAGAAGCATAGCCATTCCAAATTGTAACACCAGTTGTTTTGGGATGGCTATAAATAGTTTTGTGTTATTTTTGAAACACATAAAATCGGCAAATAAACAAAATGGGGTAAAACCCAATATTATATTAACTTTTAAATTTTTTACGATGAAAAAAAGAAAATTTAATACATTATTGAAACTAAATAAAGAAGTAATCAGTAAACTAAATATGTCCGAAATAAGTGGGGGTAATCTTGTTCCCACAGAATACAATAACGAATCGGAGCAATTAACATATGATGGACCAAGTGGTGGTTGTGGTGAAGTTTGTTGGAATCTTGGCACAAGAGGCTTATGTACAGACGAAATGGCAACTTGTTAACTAAATAATGGAAGTCTATTAAGATAAATAATTTATGATTATGGATTTTGATTTTTTATAATTTTACATCAATATAAAAATTCAGATTTCACATAAAACTTCTTAATAGATTTCCTTTCCTTAAAATGTAGAGTTATTATGAAGTTCACTAAAAAAAGGAAATTATTAATTCTATTAGTGCTTGTAGCATCGAGTATTCTTCCCCTCTTTGCTCAGGAATTAAATTCTAAGATAATTGGCAGATTAGTAGACAAAAGTGGCAAATCGCTGGCAAATGCAAGCATAATTAATTTGTCAAACAAAACAGGAACAATTTCTAATATAAATGGAGTTTTTATAATATCTGTTAATAAATTTCCACTAACGCTAGAAATAAATCATATTGGATTTGAGAAAACCATTACTAAAATTAGTTTTGACGATTTTATTAACAATGATGGTTTTTTTGAGATTGAGTTAATATCTAAGTCATATTATCTTGATGAAGTGGAAATTACTGATAATAATGAAAAAAGTTTATTTAGTAGCACCAACAAGAATACCATTCTCGACTACAAAACGGATTTAAATAAAGTACTTCTTCTATTAAAAAAAGGAAATAAAAGGGTCTTTCGCGTTACTGACACGTCACATAAAACATGGTATGAAATAAGCTTAGCATTTAAAGCAAATAGTATTTTTGAGGATTGTCAAGGGAACTTTCACTTTATAGCAAATGACTCTGTTTATCAATTTGTAATTAAGAAAGCCGACTCTTCGCTATATATTTTTCCTGCATACAGCCTCTCCAAGTTTGAATTGGCATTATTAAATTGTGTTGGATTCATTAATAATAATTTTATTTTTTCAAAATATCATAAACATAACCAACAAATTCTTTACTGGGCAGTTATTGATCATGAAAAAAAAAATATCCATCGTATTTTTAATAACGAAAGGTATCTTTTTGCACAGAATTTATTAGACAATAAAAGAGAACTAATAGCAAAATATGGAATTATTGATGAAATGGGGAATATAAGTGTTGCTGGCCTGCAGATAGCCCGAAAGATAGCAAGACTGGGGTGGAGTTATAATATGATAGGCAAGATACCTGCCTATTCGCCATTATTAATTATAAATGATACGATATTAGTTTTTGATCATGTTAAAGACTCACTTTACTTTTACAATAGTAATGGTGAATTTTTACAAAGATTACCAATTAATTATCATCACAATAAAAAATGGGATAAATTAATTTATCTTGATAAAGTTACTAATAAAGTGTACTTAAGATTTTTGCAAGCAGGAATCATAACCTTAAGTGAATTTGATATTCATACAACAACAATTAATAGCGAAATACTCATAAATGATCGACTTTTTCCTGAAAACATATCAGTTTATAATAACCAACTTTATTATCTATACACTAATATTGGTACTGGAGTAAAATCACTTAGAGTCAAAACTATTGAATAAACCTGATAATAATTATATGACGATTTATAATCAAATAAATACAAAAATAAATACTATTGCCAAAATAATCTCATCACATGATTACAACCCAAATGATTTTGAGATTTTAGGAGGTAATTCAGGAATAATGTTATTTCTTTTATATTATTCAAAGTTTTCAAAAAGCGAAGAAGCATACAATTATTCTTTAGATATTTTAGAAAAGACAATCTTGAAAATTTTAACAAAAGCATCGGACAAAAATTAGCTCCGCTCACTTATGGACTCTTAACACTGGTTCCGCTTGTTTTGATTATTATTTCTCTTTTTCGGGAATTTACGGTATTAAAAATTGTTATTCTTGTTTTTCTGCTTTTGGTTTCGTTTTATAGTAGAGCTATCAACAGGAAAAAAACATGTGCATTGTGTAAAATGAGATTTATATGTCAGGGATGTGCAGTGAAAAATATATCCATAAAAGAATAAATACCATAACACAAAATTATCACCCCGTTTCAATTTTATTGAAATTGGGAATTATGTGATAGGACACTGATTATTATGATTTTTTATTTTTATCATAAAGATCAGTTTAATCAGTCCAATCAGTGTACTATAAATAAATCAGTGTACTATTCCTATTCCTCAAATGCATTTTCAAAATCTTCCTCAAAATATTTATTAATAGAATCGCAACCGTAATTGAAAATACGACGGTTGTTATCTTCATTTGTATAAACAAATTTCAGTTTGTTTTGTTTTGCTGTTGACAATAACGACATATCTTCCATTCTGATATCTTCTAGATTGATCTTTTCTTTTGAACCAAGTTTTTTTAGCAGATCAGTTAATTGCTGATACGATAATTTACTGACTTTAGATTTGAGTCCTGCCTCAAATTCCTGTATGATTTTTTGTGTGTTTGTAAAACTACCACCGGATTCGATTGGGAAAGAAGCCGGAAGAATAAGATCAGCCTTTTTGGCTGTATCAGTCATAAAGCAATCCTGAACC
>JAUVJB010000092.1 GCA_030592465.1 Bacteroidota bacterium
AACCATAGCAGAACGATACAATTTTGATGCTTGGGGAAACCGCCGTAACCCAACAACATGGTCATACACAAATGTACCAACATCATATTTGTTAGACCGTGGTTTTACATTTCATGAACACATGGATGAGTTTGGTTTAATAAACATGAACGGCAGACTTTACGACCCTGAAATAGGTCGCATGCTTTCACCCGACAACTATGTGCAAATGCCTGATTTTACTCAGAATTTTAATCGGTATAGTTATTGTTTGAATAATCCGCTTAAGTATACTGATCCGAGTGGTAATTCTATTTGGAATCCCTTTTCTTGGTTAACTGAAGCATCCATTTGGTTAAGTGAACGTTCAAGCGGGAACAATGATTATAAATTTGATATGAACTATGTTAGAACCGGAGAATTACCAAACCTCTGGAGCAATAATCCGAATGTGGTACTTGGACCAAACGGTTTTCCCATAGGCCCTACAGGAGAATATAATGCATTTGGGGAAATGCCGGGACAAGAGAACCTTTTTGGTAGTGATGGATTTACTTCTGCTGCTTTAGACAATGGTTATATAGAAGTTCCTATTTATGGCTGGACTGATATAGATTGCCTTGGCTATCACGTAACAAAATATGAATTTCTAAGGAATCGAGTTATTTATGTTGGGCAAGATGGTGGGGGTGATTATGTTAATCAATACGGTAATCCATCAGCAACGCTTGATCAATTTGCAAATAATTACAAAGGGAAAACTGAAAATCAAATTGTTTTTGGTCAATCATCATTTTTAGGATATAAATTTCCAAATGATATAAATAAAAAATACCGATTTGTCTCAATAGGAAATGGTCGAGAAGTTGATATGATTCATTTTATGGTAGTGGGACGAAGAGGTTATTTGCATGGTTATGCAAATGAAATTAAACAGGCTCTTTCTTTTAGTAGTAGTGCTTTTTACCCACAAGATTTATACTCAAATAAGTTAGGTATTAACTTTTTTGATAGGTATGGGTCTTCAATACAACAAAATCCTACTAAAATTTCAGAATATATAAATTGGTATTTATCAAACCCTGCTAACTGGTAAAAACACAAACAACATGAGAAAAACAATCAAACTTATTTTATTAATTATTGGAGTTGTTGTAGTTGCAATAGTTTTAGCCCTCAATTACCATCGTCATTTTAGCAAAGATGCAATTAAAGGAAAAGAAAATATAACTTTTTCTAAAAACATAAGGGTTGGTATGACTGAAGATGATATATTGAATATTATGGGGAAACCTGATACTATAATAAAAAATGATTATCCTATTTATTGTTATGGTGTTAATGATGAGAGTTATGGGTATGGTCAAATTTTGTTTGATTCCACAATGAGAGTTAAAGAGATTTATTTTCCAAAATAGAGAAATAATAAAAAAAAGCATGGTTGATCGGGCCCCCGCTACCGCACGATTGCATCGTGTGGTTTAAAGTCAAGCATCTCGCTTGTGCCTTTTTTCCCATATAAGTTTTTTTTTACCAAAAATTTTACCAACAAAAAGAAAAAAATATTACATTTGAAATTAAATATTACCAGCAGACCTTAAGGTTTTAAAAACCTTTTAAGGTCTGGAAAAAAGATAAAAAAATAAGATATTGTAATTGATGAGCCCAGCTACCACACGGTGTGCCCTGAATGCAATGAATGGCACACCGTGCGGTAGCGGGAAGTAAGCTACATTGAGTTAATCGCTATTGTTCGGGGTTTTAGAGTTTTAGTGCAACCCTGTTTATTTATCTGGTAGTTCCTTTACAACTACAGAAGCTCTTGTTAACGAATATGTTGTAAAAAATCCAAGAGCACCGTTATTAATATTACTTTTAACATTTGCCGGAGGTCCGCTAAAAATTGGATTTGAACCTTGTAACTCTTGTTGTAGTTCAAGCAGATAATTATAATAATCTTCATTTATTCCGTCAATTTCAAGAGTTATTATATCTCCCAATCGAATTATTTCATCAGCTTTATTCTGGTCTAAAAACTGACTTGCTATTCCATTTGTATAGTTCCCGTTAAACAAAACATCATCTGTAACAAAATATTCAGATACAGAATCGGAAACCAACACACCATTTTTATAAACCTTCATTAAATAAAAATCTTTTGTAGGCGGATCCCATGCATAAGAATGAATCACCAACATATTCCATCGTTCATTATAAGTTAAATTAATAGAATCGATTTCTGAATTTGGTCGCACAACTGACGATTGTGCATAATATTCTTCATAATTCCCATCTTTATCAATATCAACATTTGTGATGGTTAATGTATATGTTTTATTCTTATCGCAATAAAAATTATTGTCTGTTTCATAAACCCCTGAGGCGTTGTCGTTTTCAATTAACATAATGCTTGTATCGCCATCACTAATAATTACTTTGGCACCTGAAACACGTGGAGCAGGTTGATTATGAAAATAATCGCTCGTGGTTGTCAATTTAATTTTCTGAATAGCTGTATCTGTTGAAAAAGAACCATCTACAACTAATCTTGTAAAAGTCTCATCTAATTTAATATTAATTTTTTCTTGGCAAGCACACAAAATAATAATTGCAAATATCAGTATCATACTAATATTCTTTTCACTTATAAATGTATATTTCTTGTCTTTCATAATAATAATTTAGAAATGAAAATTATAAGTTATTGATGGTATTATTGAAAATAAATATGTCATTTCGGCATAAGTATTATCCGGATTATTTTCATCAGTAACAAAGTTTATTGTCCAAGCATTTTTTCGTTCATAAACGTTAAATATTGAAAAATTCCACTCACCGTGCCATTTCTTATTCGGTTTTCTTTTCGGCAGAAGCGTAAAAGCAATATCTAATCGATGATAATCAGGCATTCGGTAGGCATTTCTGTCAGAATAAACCGGAACAACTGCACCATTATACTCAAATCTGCCTGTTGGGAATGTAACCGGACTGCCTGTAGAATATATCCAATTAACTGAAAATGTTACTCTTTTACTAATTTGATAATTCATTACAATTGAAATATCATTAGGTTTATCATAAGTTGCAGGATAAATTTTTCCGGTATTAATTTCAGGTATTTTACGTTGAGCTTTTGAATGAGTATAACTTATCCAACCGTTAAGCTTCTTAAGTTTTAATTTTACTAAAAACTCTGCTCCATAAGAATACGATTCGCCAAATCGAAGTTCGCCTTCTAATTCTTTATTTAATAATAGTTGAGCATGGTCTTTAAAATCAATTGTGTTACTCATTTTTTTATAATAAATTTCAACCGATGTTTCAATTGTGTTCTGTTTAAGATTTTTAAAAACCCCAATAGCTACCTGGTCGGCAATTTGAGGTTTTACATTTGGCGATGCAGAAAACCATAAATCAAAAGGTGAGCCTGCAGTTGAATTCTGTGCCATTTGGATGTATTGCCTCGTTCTCGAATAACTTGCTTTAATTGAAGATGTTTCGTTTAATATATAATTTAAGCTTAATCGTGGCTCAAATCCGGAATATGTTTTAAAAATATCACCCGATTGATAATGTGTAGAGTCAATACGATTATGATTTTCATCAAAATTATATAAAGTTCCTTCACCAATATTTTGAAATAATGAATATCGCAAACCGTATTTTAAAGTTAAAACAGATACAATTTTTTGTTCATTAGAGATATATACTGCATGTTCAAGAGAATGGTTTTTAGGTATAATAAATTCAGAGAAAAAACTATTTTCATTGGTAGGTGTAATGTTTCCCGGGTTAAAAGTGTGATACATTGAAATAAACCCGAATTTTAAAGTATTGTTTGGTGTTGCAAAATAGTTTAAGTCAGATTTAAGACATATATCCGAAAGACTTGATTTCCATAGAAACGATAAAGCATCACTTTGATCTACACCAAATTGATAATCGTATTCACTGTTTATTACAGTAAAATTTGAGAAAAGTTTTTTTGAAAAAAGATGGTTCCATCTTAAAGAAATTGTTCTATTTCCCCAGCTTATTTTAGAAAATTTATTAATGAAAGCATCTCTACCGAAATATGATGATAGATACAATCTGTTTTTATCATTAAATTTGTGATTAATTTTTAAATTCACATCGTAGAAATACAATTTTAATTTTCTAATATCTTTGTCGCGAGCGAGAGGTAAAAAAATATCTGCATAGCTTCTGCGACCTGAAATAATAAACGATGTTTTGTTTTTTATTATCGGCACTTCCAAAGTAAAACGACTCGATATTGAACCTATTCCTCCTGTTCCCGAAATCTTTTTTAAATTCCCTTCTTTCATCCTAACATCTAATAAAGAAGACAGCCTTCCACCGTTGCTTGCAGGAATATCGCCTTTATATAACTTAACATTTTTTATTGCATCGTTATTAAAAACCGAAAAAAAACCAAGCAGATGAGAAGCATTATATACTGTGGCTTCATCCAATAAGATTAAATTTTGGTCATTACTTCCACCTCTGACACTAAAACTTGTACTTCCTTCGCTGGTTGATTGCACTCCGGGTAATAATTGAATTGCTTTTAGTACATCAACTTCTCCCATTAGAGCAGGGATCTTTTTTATTGCCTGCATCTTCATTTTTACAGTGCTCATCTCAACTTTTGTAATGTTACTATTTTTCTTGTCGCCTGTTACAAGAATTTCATCAAGAGCTTTATCGGTAGTTTGCAGTTCAATATTAAGCCTCAGGTCTTTGTTTAAAACAATTTTCTTCTTAACCGACTGAAATCCAATGTATGAAAAAACCATTGTATATTTTCCGGGCAGTAAGCTTAACGAATAAAAACCATATAAATTTGTTGTAGCTCCTTGCATTAATTCCTCAACATATATTGTTGCTCCAATTAATGCTTCGCCATTATTAATATCGGTAATATATCCACTTATTGTTCGTTTGTCAGACGATGTAGAGTTTATATTATTTGCTTGTAAGTTTATTGTAATAAAATAAAGCAAAAGGAAAGATATGAAAAAACGATGTCTCATTTAAAATGCAAAACTAATTGAATATTGTTTGTTAATCTAACTTTAAAACCGCCAAGAATGCTTTTTGTGGTACTTCAACGTTACCAATTTGACGCATTCGTTTTTTACCTTTTTTTTGTTTCTCAAGAAGTTTTCTTTTTCGTGTAATATCACCACCATAACATTTGGCAGTTACGTCTTTTCGTACTGCTTTAACTGTTTCTCGTGCAATAATTTTTGCACCTATTGCAGCTTGAATAGCTACATCAAACTGATGGCGAGGTATTAACTCTTTAAGTTTAACACACATTTTTCTGCCAAAGTTGTAAGCATTATCTCTATGAATTAATGTTGACAAAGCATCGACAGGTTCGCCATTTAAAAGAATATCTAAACGAACTAATTTAGCAGGTTTATATCCGGTTTGATAATAATCAAATGAGGCATATCCTTTTGAAATACTTTTTAGTTTATCGTAAAAATCAAAAACTATTTCGCCTAAAGGCATTTCAAATGTTATCTCAACTCTGTTGCCTGCAAGGTAGATTTGATTTTTTAATATTCCTCTTTTATCTATACAAAGGGTCATTATTTGACCTACATAATCAGTCTTTGAAATAATCTGAGCATTAATATATGGTTCTTCAATATGTTCAAGATAATTCGGGTCGGGTAAGCCCGAAGGATTGTGAACTTCAATAACTCCTTTTTTTGTTGTAAAAGCTTTGTAAGATACATTAGGCACGGTTGAAATTACGTTCATGTTAAACTCGCGGTCTAAACGTTCTTGGATAATTTCCATGTGTAATAAACCGAGAAATCCACATCTGAAACCAAAGCCGAGAGCTGCTGATGATTCGGGTTCAAAAGTTAATGAGGCATCATTTAGTTGTAGTTTTTCCATCGATGCTCTAAGTTCTTCATAATCGTCAGCGTCAATAGGATAGACACCTGCATAAACCATGGGCTTAACATCTTCAAAACCCTCAACGGCTTTATCACAGGGATTTTCAACATGAGTAATAGTATCACCTACTTTTACTTCGCGTGATGTTTTAATACCTGAAATAATATATCCTACATCGCCTGCTTTTAATATGTCGGTTGGCGATAACGACAATTTTAATATTCCAATTTCATCAGCATGATATTCTTTTTTAGTGTTTACAAATTTCACAAAATCATTTGTATGTAATTCACCATTAATAATTTTAACGTAAGCAATAATACCACGAAAAGGGTTAAAAATTGAATCAAAAATTAAAGCTTGTAAAGGAGCATTAATCGTTCCTGTTGGTGGAGAAATTTTATTAACAATATCAGATAATATTTTTTCGACGCCCATTCCCGTTTTGCCGCTTGCTTCAATAATGTCGTCTCTATTGCAGCCCAAGAGGTCAACAATTTGATCTTTCACTTCATCAGGCATTGCATTTGCCAAATCCATTTTATTTATAACAGGTATTACCTCTAAATTATTTTCAACAGCAAGATATAAATTTGAAATTGTTTGTGCTTGAATTCCCTGAGTAGCATCAACAATTAATAAAGCACCCTCACATGCGGCTATTGATCGGGAAACTTCATAAGAAAAATCAACATGCCCGGGCGTGTCAATTAAATTTAACTTATATGGTTTTGTATTGAATTCATATTCCATTTGTATGGCATGACTTTTAATAGTAATGCCTCTTTCTCTTTCTAACTCCATATCGTCAAGCACTTGTGCCTGCAAGTCTTTTGCCGATATTGTATGTGTATATTCTAATAAGCGGTCGGCTAAAGTGCTTTTTCCATGGTCGATATGTGCTATTATACAAAAATTTCTGATATTTTCCATCTTCATCTTTTTAATCTTGCAAAGATAAGTATTATTATGAGATTATTTAGTGTTTATCATATAGATTGAAAGGCTGTTGTTGATATATTTTATTTGACAGGCAAACTTAAAAATATAAAAAAAGCCCCTAAATTATTAGGAGCTTTAAATTTATTTTATAAAACATTTTATTTTTTGGTATCTAAGAATTTTTTATATTTAGTTCTAAATTTATCAACACGACCGGCAGTATCGACTAATTTCATCTTACCGGTATAAAATGGATGAGAGGTATTAGAAATTTCCAATTTTATTAATGGATATTTAACTCCGTCAATTTCTAATATGTCTTTTGTTTCAGCAGTAGAATTTGTAATAAATGTATCGCCGTTTGACATGTCTTTAAATGCAATAAGACGATAATTTTTTGGATGTATTCCCTTTTTCATAATATTCTTCCCTTTATATTAGCTTTCGCTTACAAATAACAAATTTTGGTTTGCAAAAGTACATATATTTTATAAAAAACAAAAATTTATGTTATTTATTTTTTTCTTTTTTTATAGCTTTTTCTTTAGTGTCAGTTGGTATTATTGTTGAACGATGATATTCTTGTTTTTCGTTAAATAAGCAACGATATGTAATATGTCGTTTTGCAAAAGTTGCTCCAACAGATTCGTGTAATGCGCTCATTTTAGGATTAAAATCGCCAACCCAAGATAGTTCAACATCTGTATATTCGGGATTTTTTTTCATTACTTTGTCCATGTGCCAGAAAATAGCTGATTCAATGCCTGACCGTTGGTATTTTGGTTTAACTCCCATGATGACAATGCGAGCTCGAGTCATTGTCTTTCTTTTCTTTAACCATACAAATTTTATCTTACTCCATAAATTTAATTTCCCGTTAAGATGCTTAATTATCTGATTAACATCAGGATACATTACTAAAAATGCAATAGGTTCATCGTTATGATAAGCAAACCATATAAACTCTTCTTTAATAAATGCTTTTGCATCTGATAGTTTTGTTTTTACATCATCAATTTTTATTGGGATAAAATTTTCGTGAAATTCCCAAGCGTTTTTATATATTTCTAAAAAATCGTTAATGAATTTTTCTATATTATCAAAACCAAAGTGTTTAAAGTTATATTCCGGTTTTTCACTTACCCATTTGGCAATTTTCCAAAATCGTTCAGGGAATTTTTTTGTTAAATCAAGATTATTACTTACTTGTTCAAAATAGAATTTAAATCCGTAAGATTCGAAAAGTTCTTTATAATAAGGTGGATTATATTGCATGCCAATGCTTGCCGGTGTAAAACCATCAACTAATAAGCCCCAAAAATTATCATTTTCACCAAAATTAATTGGACCATCCATAGCTTTCATTTCTCTTTTTTCGAGCCATTCCTTAGCTGTGTCAAAAAGCAAAAAAGCAGCTTTTTTGTCATTTATACATTCAAAAAAACCACAACCTCCTGTTGGTTGCTCAAAACCAAAAGCCTTATCGCGATTAATAAAAGTTGCTATTCGTCCTATTAATTTTCCGTTATCATCTTTTAAAACAAAACGAGTAGCTTCACCATTTTGGAAAAAAACATTTATTTTTGGGTCAAAGATTTTTTCAATCTGAACATCTAAAAGTTGAACCCAATTAGGATCATTCTTATATATTAGTCTCGCAATGTCAAGAAATTCTTTTTTCGCCTTTTTGTCAACTACTTCAAATATTTTCATGTTTTTACTTTTATCTTATTATTTATAAAATTAGTCTAAAAAAACTTTTCAACGTCCGCCAGCCGGTGGACTTAAAAACGTTTTTTTTCGCACACTCATTTTTTTATATGGATTAATCTAATTAAGCTAAAATAAAATGTGGTTTAATCCCGAAACATCGGGATTAAACCATTGTTGAGTTATTACTTTCAACTTTATTACAGACTGTAAAATTAATTTTTTGTTTTATGATTACAAATTTTTATTGAACTATTACAATGACCTACTAAAAAGTTATTAAAGCTCTTTTCGCAATCGTCCTACAGGAATGTTTAATTGTTCGCGGTATTTGGCAACTGTTCGTCGTGCTATTTTATATCCTTTTTCTTGAAGTATAGCTGTTAGTTTTTCATCGGTTAAAGGCTTTTTTTTATTTTCATTATCAACACATTCTTGTAATATTTTTTTTACTTCTCGCGAGGATACCTCTTCGCCGGTAGTTGTTTGCATGCTTTCAGAGAAAAATGATTTTAATGAGAATATTCCAAATTCTGTTTGAACATATTTACTGTTAACAACACGTGAAATTGTAGAGATGTCTAAATTGGTTTTTTCGGCAATATCTTTAAGAATCATTGGTTTTAAGTTGTGCTCATCATTGGTAAGAAAATAATCGTACTGGTATTCAATAATTGCTTTCATTGTGCTTATTAAAGTATTCTGTCGTTGTTTGACTGCATCGATAAACCATTTTGCAGAATCAAGTTTTTGTTTAACAAAGGTGAGCGTTTCTTTTTGTTGTTTGGTGGGTTTTGATTTATTATAATCTTTAAGCATGTTAATATATGTCTGACTAACATGTATCTCAGGCATGTTTTGCGAATTTAATGCAAGCGTTAGATGTCCGTCATTATTTTCTATTGTAAAATCAGGAATAATGGTTTGATACACTCTTATTTGTTGTTCGGAAAAAGAACTACCCGGTTTAGGATTTAATTTCACAATCTCAGTAATTGCCTGTTTTAGCTCATCTTCTGTAATGTTTAATTTCGATATTATTTTATCATAATGTTTTTTTGTAAATTCAACAAAAGTTAATTCAAGAATTTTTTCAGCATTTTTTATTTCTTTTTTATCAGAGTCTTTCCTGTTAATTTGCAATAAAAGACATTCTTGCAAGTCTTGTGCTGCTACTCCCGGTGGGTCAAAGTTTTTTATTATTTCAATAATTTCAGTTAATTCTTCTTTTGTAGTAAAAACGTTTTGTGAAAAAGCTAAATCATCGACAATGGCATTAACATCACGACGTAAATACCCGTCTTCGTCAATGTTGCCAATTATATATTCTGCTAATTGGACTTGTTGTTTGGTTAAAAAAAGAACGCCAAGCTGAGTAATTAAATACTCGTGAAAAGTAGAGCCTGCTGAAAAAGGTATTTCTTTTTTTTCATCATTTTTTGAATAATTACTTGCCGATAGTTTATATGCAGGAATATCTTCATCGTTTAAATAATCATCGAGAGTAAATTCGTCTTGTTCTTTTTCGTCGTTAATATTTTCGTCAATATTGTTATTATCTTGTATGTTATCTTCATTGCCACCTTCTTCAAGAGCAGGGTTTTCTTCAATTTCTTTTTTTATGCGTTGTTCTAATTGCATTGTTGGCACTTCCAACAATTTAATCATTTGTATTTGTTGAGGCGATAGTTTTTGTAATAATTTTTGTTGTAGCTTTTGTTTTAACATTATGCTTTTTTCTTATTTGTAATATCTATCGTGTATACTGTTTGTAATATAATCATAACTTAAAAGAAATACAATTTATTTTATTGGTTAAACAAAAAAACAGAGAAAAATATTTAAGACAAAGAAAATTATTTTTTTTGAGTTTTTGTATTTGATGTTTATAATAATGAAAGACCACATTTAAGTTGTGAATATTTAACACCTATACAAATGCATAATTAGTGCTTGAACGAAAACTCAATATTTTCGTCATTGCGAGGGAGGAACGACCTAAGCAATCCATTGATTTACAGATTGCTTCACTTCGTTCGCAATGACGAATAATAATAAATGACTTAGTTTTCGTTCAAGCACTAATTAAGATAAAATTAAACGTAAACAGTGGAAAAAGAAAACCCCCAAAATAAAAAATTTGGAGGTTCAATATTAAAAAAATATTTTTGTAATAAATCTGCCAACCTATTTCAGGACGACACAAATTAAAAACTTTATTTTATAACAACCTGAGTATTAATAATTTGATTATCAATTTTTATTTGTAAGAAATACATTCCTGCAGAATTCCCTGTGAGGTCTATTGTGTTACTTACAGAATTGTTAAATAATTTTTTGAG
>JAUVJB010000308.1 GCA_030592465.1 Bacteroidota bacterium
ATAATCATCATTTAACCAACTGTTAATCATTGTTTTTGCATTATCACGGTCGCCGGCATAAATTAATGAAACCAAATAAGGACTTACAGAATTTATATCCCCAAGCTCTCCTCTAAGAAACATAGCAATCAGCTCTCCATAAATTTCCGAATCTGTACGAGGGAAATGAAGATATTTATATTTTATATTTTGCTTTTCAAGATGTTTTTTTAGAAGATTAATTTGAGTTGATTTGCCTGAACCATCTAAACCTTCAATTACAATAAATTTCATGTTTTTTATTTATAAACTTAAATGCAAATGTAAAAAAAATGATATAGATTATTAATAAAATATCTAAAATTTGAGTCCTCTCCAAAAAGTTGTAAAATTTAAACTAATTTAGAATGGCGTAAAAAAACTTTTCAGACAATTTGCAATCTAAGTTTTTTATACCCGGTTGTTTGTGAAGAGTTTGAATAAAATTATTATTTGTAAAGCCTTTGTTCGGCGTAGGCTCTGCCTACGTCGCTTGCCTACGCCGCATATTTTGTATAACTCTTAAAACTTTTTGTTTCAATAATTAATCTATGAGTCCGCTGTGAAAACTAAAATTATTAATTTTTAGCCGATTAGCGGTTTTGTAATAGACTGATGTACAGGCTTATAGCCTTCAATCCTTTTATAAAATTAACCGCTTATCGGCTTTTCGGAGTGGACTCATTTATACTATTTCAAATATAATAATTTATTTCTTTTTTGTAGATAAAATTTAACATCCTTGCTTTTTCGGATTTACAATTTGAAAAAGCAGTGCAGTAAATAGAGATTTCCAAAATCTTAAATCGTAAATCAAAAATTTCAAATCTTTATCCCCAACACAACAACATCGTCAATTTGGTCTAAATCGCCTTTCCATGCTTCATAAATGTTGTTTAATATTTCTTTTTGCACTTCCATTGGTTTGCCGGCATTTTTAAGAAGCAGTTGTTTAAAAGGTTTATATTTGAATTTTTTTTCATTTTCACCTCCAAACTGGTCGGCATAACCATCAGAAAACAGATACAATATATCTCCTTTTTGCAATTGTATTTCGTGAGCAGCGAATTTGTCCATTCTTTGGTAAATGGCAATTGGCATTTTATCGCCTTTTATTTCATGTAGTTCATAGCCGTCATTGCGAATGGCCGCAGGGAATGAAGCAATCTGTTCATTATTGTTAGAGATTGCTTCGTCATTCTTTCTCGAAACGACGGGTTTTTTGACTTTTCGGAGTATCCTTAAAAATTCATTTACACAATAATTGTCTATATGTCTTTAATTTTTAAAGGTAGTAAATTTTTAGTTGTTAGGTCTAAATTTGAACCAAAATAATTTTAATTAATCGTAAGATATAGAGAACCGGACATGATTAAGTGCGAATATTTTTCACCAGAATTACATTAAGAAACATACTAAGACAAATTAGAAACAATACCCCAATTTAATATTAAAATTATCGGCAACGTGTAAATGAGTTTTTAGTGTAGTACCAAGCAAAATTTTTTCAGATATTTTGTAAGTTAAACTATATCTTTGAAAAAATAATTTATCGGCATAATAAGGTGCATAAAGATAAATACCGAGTTGTTGCGAAAAATAAAATTTACCGAAAATAAATTCGTTGCCAATTAAAGCTCCAAAAATGTGGTAATCAGTATTCTGATTTTTTCTTTTTACTTGTTCTTTTATTGAACCGTCTGATATGGTTTCGAGACCGAAATTAAGTGCGTTAAGTTTACTAACTGTTCTACTTACTCTTCCTGATAGACCAAAAATAAGAGTGCCTTTCTCATCATAACCATCACTTTTTCCTAAAAATTTTATTATTCCAAATGTTTCAATAGAATAAAAATATTTTTTATTTATATTAGTTGGAGTTTTTTCACGATTCTTAAATTCAATTTTATCTAAAGTGTAATTTATTCCAAGCGATGCTGTAGGAAAGTTCATTCCTTTGTTTGGTTTTTTCTGTCCTCCATTTGATATGTGATTATAATTAGCTGATATTTTAAGACCAATATTTGAATTTATTTTATATTGAGCCGAAATGTTAAGATAAACAATGAAACTAAAATGCGAGCTAAAGAAATAATTTGTCGGATTATTTATTTCATCATAAATTTTGCTGATGTATGAAACACCTACCCCCATTTTAAAGGATGTTGTAAAGCGGTGTTTATAAGAGATGTAAGGTTCCAGAAATGCTGAAATATTTGTTGCGTTACCCAATATGGGATTATCAAAATCTATATACATAAATGAAAAGCCGGTTTTAGAATAGCAATTACATCGTTGCCAATCTTTTTCTTTTAACAGATAACTGAAAAAATCGGTTTCAATACCAAAAGGATTTGTATTGGAAATATCTTTAACAGCTTCGGAATGAGGAATAATAAAACCAATATGTGAACTTATTCCAATACCAACAGGGGTTTGAATAGTATCGCCGGCGAATGATTTTGCAATAGTTGTTAAAGAGCTTAAAAATAAAACAAAAAATATTTTAATTGCTATTTTCATTGCTTGTCTTTATAAATGTTTATTTAATAAAAATGAATATTTTTCAACTCTAAAATTTAATGGAATTAATTGGCAAATCAAAAATTATTTGAGCATTTCTATTTCATAAATAATATATATAGTATCTGCACGAAAACTCCTATATTGTCATTTCGACTAAAAGGAGAAATCTCATAACACAGTGTATATAAGCTGAATGAGATTTCTCACTTCGTTCGAAATGACAGTATAATTAAAATTTCAAGGGTTTTCTTGCAAGCACTA
>JAUVJB010000159.1 GCA_030592465.1 Bacteroidota bacterium
ATTGTTTTATTGTTAAATTGTTTTATTGTTAAATTGTTTTATTGTTAAATTGTTTTATTGTTAAATTGTTTTATTGTTAAATTGTTTTATTGTTAAATTGTTTTATTGTTAAATTGTTTTATTGCTATATTGTTGTTTCCCATATTACTTGTATTTCAACAATTGAATCCGGAATTGTCGAAAATTTTCTATTGATTATTGTCTTTTACTCGCTAACACATTGATTAACAATTTTATATTATAGCAATCCGTTAGCTGGCGGATAAATGCAACTTTCAGACACTACTTATGAGCTAACCAAATAACAGGATTAAGTTTTTTATTCTCTTTCCAAATTTGAAATTTAATTACAGTTTTATTATCGTTATCAGCATCAGTAAAAGCAACGCCAATCGGTTGTTTTGATTTTACTTTGTCGCCGGCTTTAACAATAACATCTTTCATGTTAGAATAAACAGTTAAATAATTTCCATGCCGTACAATAACTGTGATATTTGCACCTCTTATAGAAAAAACGCGAGAGACTTCTCCTTCAAAAATAGATCTCACAACAGAACCTTTAGTCGTTGTTATATCAATGCCATTGTTTTGAACAACAATACCTTTTAAAAAAGGGTGAGGATGTTCGCCGAAATAAGAAGTAATAATTCCACGTTGAGTAGGCCAAGGCAAATGTTGTTTATTTTTAAAAAATTCTTTTGATACTAATTTATCCTCTGGCGTCAACATAAATAACTCTTTACCTTTTTCACCTCTTTTTTTAGCTAATTTCGCAGCTTTTCTCGCTTCCTCTGCTATAATTTTCTCTATTCGATTCTGTAATTGCAAAGCAACTAACTCTTGTTTCTTAAGCCTTTTTATTAGTTTCGATTTTTTTCTTTTTAAATTAGACAAAATGTCATCTTCTTGTTCTTTTTCTGAGATTAAATTAGAATTTTCATTTTTTTTATCATAAACCAGTTCTAATTTTTGTGCCTTTATAATTTCCACACTATCAAGTTTATGTACCAAGGTTAAGCGAGTATTTACAATTAAATCGGCTTGCCTTTTTCTATATTGTGAATATTGTTGAAAATATTTTAATCGTTTATATGCCTGATTAAAGTCTTCAGAGGCGAAAATAAACATAAGTTTATCGTAGTATCTCCTATTCTTATAGGCATAATATATCATTTTAGCGTAGTCTTGCTTAAGCTGTCTTAAATTGCTTCTAAGCTCAATGATTCTTTGTTGGTCATAAAAAATTATAGTATCTAATAAGGATATTTCTTGTTGTATATTATTGATAAGCTGATTTCGATTCGATATTTTGTTTTGTAAAATTGAAAGCTTATTTGAAGAAAATTTTGTGCTTTTTTGTGTTTGATTTAAAAGTCGATTAGTATATTTAATTTTCTTCTCATATTGCTGTTTTTTCGTTTCAAGCTCTTCTCTTGTTTGGGAAAAAGCTTGCGTTACAAACAATGAAACCAAAACAAAAACAAGTAATATTTTAATTTCACATAAAGATGCAAATAGATTTATATTTCTTCTAAAATTAAACATCAAACTACTTAACTATTAATATTGTAAACCATTTATTAAAATAACTATCCGCTTTCTCCGTAAGTCACGCATGACCTCTGCTGAAAAAGAACATTTATTGTGTTAATTTATAATTAGTCTTCCGATGACTATCAATGCTTTACGTATTATTTTTATGCCAAAAGTTACAAACTGGTATGTTTATTTTGACGTATTTATTATAAATATTTTTCCTGTAAAAATCAAGTTTTTTTAATAATGTAATACTGTGTCCGTCCACTGACGGAAGGTTGAAAAACTAACAGGTTTGTATTTTTCTACTAAGGTTTAAAATTTTTAAAATAAGGTTTTAAAAACCTTATCATAAAAAAATAACCATAGTAGAAAATTGAATACTATATAAAAATAACCTTATTACCTAATTTTGTATATACAAAACTTGCAGGATTTTTTTTTGCAAACTATCCTACAAAATAAACATAAAAGTTACAAACTTGCTGCAGTTGTTTATATTATTATTAGTCATTGATAGTCACTTGGCTTCGCCATGATTTGTTGTCATTAAACCTGCCACGTAACGAAGTGTCCCGAGCTTCATGCTTTCCAATTTCTAATAATCAAAAAATTATACGGTTTTTTCCTTATAAAAAAATCCAATTAAGTTCCGTTCAAATTTTATTATATAATCATTCCCTTGTATATCAAAACTAAATCTAAATTCTAAATTCTTAATTGTCTTAGGTCTTAAATATTTCATTTATTTAATTTGTTTATACTTTTTTGATATTTTAAAGGGCATTCGCACATTTTTATCAACCGTAATTTTATTATATTTTATGTTAATTTCTGATTTTTTGTTACGATTAGTAAAAGTAAAACTCAAATTTTGTGGTAACTTATTATTTTGAACATCAATATAATCAGAAAATCGTATTTCAAAATTCCTCTTTCGAAGATAATCAATCAATAATATTTTATAAATTTTATAAGCATCGGGGTTAATTAAAATTTGTTGTATAACCCCGGGCATTATTACATTAGTATCATTTTGTAAATCAATTGGTAAAGATTGTAAAAAATATCCATCAGTATCAATTTTTGAAGTAAAATTATTTAAGCCCTGATTTATATTATTTGAATGATAACTAAAAAAAGTATTAGTAAAAATTGATTGCACAGTATTATAATCAAAATTAAAATTTAATAAATTATTCAAGTAATGATAATCACCCGCAAAATAAGTAGAATTTAAACGGTTAATCATTTTTACACTATCCGGTGTTAATAAAACCCGAACTATTTCTACACCAAAACCCGGCGAAATTGACATCCAAATAGCAGAATCTTTCTTAATTCGCAATACACCGCTTATACTATTATTTTTTTCGTCTAAATTTAATTTAGCTGCAAATTTAATTGAAAAAGTATTATAACTAACTTCATTAGCTTTTACACGGGAATAAATTTTCTCAACGTTAAGCTTCTTAATTCTATGACGACGAGTAACTTTAATACCTGCACACGACGTCAAAAATATTATAATTAAGAAATAAATGAGTCCTTTCCGAAAAGTCTTTTTTTTGCCACAAAGACACAAAGACGCAAAGGTTAAAATGTTAGAAATAAACCCTTTATGCCTGCCTGTGCGGGCTTGCACGCAGACAGGACTTAGTGTTCTATTAGCATTTTCCTTTATTTGACTTTTCGGAAAGGACTCATAAATTAATATATTGTTCTTTCTAACAGTCATAAATCAAATTTTAAATTCGTGCTTATCAATAATGTCCACTAATTATTCAATAGTTCCTGTATTAATTTTTTTGTCTATATTTTCAGATGTCGAATCCATACTCTTGGCTTTTTTCCACTGCACAACCGCCTCATCCTGTTTATTATTTTTAAACAAAATATCTCCATAGTGTTCAACAATTACACTGCTACTGTCTCCACCGTTATTTATAGCCCTTTGTATTATATCAAGAGCTTTCGGGTAATTCTTACTTTGAAACAAGACCCAGGCATAAGTATCAAGAAAAGTAGAATTATTTGGTTCTAATGTAATAGTCTTGCTGCTCATCTGCTCTGCTTTTACTAAATTCCTTTTTAACAAAGACAAATAATAGCTGTAATTATTAAGAACATAAGTATCTTCAGGTTCAATCTTTAAATATTTATCAAAGTAACTGAATGCTTTATCATAGTTATTTAATTGATAAATTGACTCTCCAAGGTATAAATAAAACTGCTTTTTAAGGGGGTCGCTTTCAACAACCAACTTGTTGCCAAAGTCTAAAGCATCAACGGAAGTATTGTAATCTTTTAACTGATAGGCAGATAGTCCTTTAAAAAGATAAAAAAAAGATTGATTGGGATAATATTTTACAGCATCATCAGCATGTGCATACATTGACTTAAAATCTTCAAGAAAATTATCAGTGATTAGCAGTCGCTGCCAAACATAAATATTGTCTTTTTTCTTTGTAATAACATATTCTAATTCAGATTGTACTTTTGCATATTCTTTATTTTGGAATAAATAGTCAGTATTTAATATTTTTACATCAATATTATCAGGATTTGTTTCGAGCAAAACTTTAAACAGTTCTTTAAACTTATCGTTAAGATCTTTGTTGTCGCCAATTGCTTTTGAGAATGATAAAAACATTTGTACTTTCTGCTCAGGATCAAAAGATTTGCTTGCAAAAACTTTTTTTAACTCATCAAAAGATTTAATATACTCTTTGTTCTGAATATAATATTGAGCTAAAAAGAAATGAGCTTCGCCATTATCAGGCTCAACTTTTAGCAATGAATTATAAACCTTTAATGCTTGATCAAAATTATTGTTCGTAACATAAGCATCTGCCAATATTAGATAGTATTTTGTTTCGTGAGGAAAGTGCTCAATTAATTTGTTTAACTCGCCATACGCACCCTTAAAATCATTCTGCATTAAATAAATTTTTTCTCTCTGCATAGAAATTTTTTCTGAAAAGCCAATTGTTGATTCTAATTTATTACAAACTTTAATTGCTTTTGAATACTGCTTGTTAAGAGCTAACAGTGAGGAATATTCAAACCTTAAATCATAATTATCAGGATAATAATTTATTAATTTTTTGTAAACTTCAATTGCATTGTCTAAATCGTTTAGCTCCTGATAAATAGACGAAAGCAAAAAATTAAACCATTTATTTTTGGGTGAAATTTGAACTGCTTTTTGAGCATAAAGTAATGCATTATCATAATCTTTTAATGAATAATCGATATAAGCTAATTGATAATAAGAAGCTGAGCTGTTTTTATCTGTTTTTAAACATTGCAGAAACAAACCTTGAGCAACAGAATAATTTCCCAGCATTAACTGTCTGTTTGCATCAATAAAAGCATAGTTAAAGTCAAATTTTTGCTGACTTGTTAATGTATCCGACTTAGTCTTTATCTCTCTTGCTGTAGCTGTTGTAGCAAAGAAAGATAAAAAAATATATAAAAGCAAAAACAGATTTAGCTTTGTTCTAATTGTAGATAAATTCCTTAGATAAAAATTCATAAACCTAATTTATTTGTAATTTTGTAATGATATATCTTTAAAATAACTTGAAATTATTAAAATTATTGTAAACCCTAAAAAACTTGATAACTTAAAACAAATTATTCTAAAATAGTTGTAAAATCACCAATACTCAAATCATCCGGTTTCGAAATAATTTTTACATTACTTCCTATCATTGAATTTTCAATATTTTGATTTTTTATAATTGTGTCTTTCTGAATAATTGAATTTTTCACAACAGAATTAATTATTTCTGTTCCTTGATGAATTGTTGTAAATGGTCCAATAACAGAGTTTTCAATCTTCACATTATCAGCAATGTAACAAGGTTCAATAATTTTTGAATTTACAATCTCTGCTTTATTTGAAATGAGTTTGTCTTTATCAAAATGAAAAAGTAGTCGTTGGTTTGTATAAACCGTGGCATCTTTATTTCCACAATCTAACCATTCGTCAACAGTTCCGGTATTAAACTGAATGCCATTGTTTAGCATTCTTTTCAGAGCATCGGTAAGTTGAAATTCACCATTAACCGTGAAATCATCATTAATTAATTTGCAAAGCTCATCTTTAAGAATATCGGCATTTTTAAAATAATAAATACCAATAATTGCTAAATCGGAAACAAAATTTTTGGGCTTTTCAATAAAATCAGTAATCAAATTATTTTTATCAATTTTTACAACACCAAAAGAGGAGGGATTTTCAACTTTATTAACCCAAATAGTTGCGTCAACATCATTATCAATCTGAAAATTTGCTTTAAACAATGTATCTGCAAAAGCAACAATAACATTGCCTTTTAATGATTCTGCAGCACAATAAACAGCATGAGCAGTGCCAAGAGGTTCTGTTTGATGATAAATTTTCGGTTCTGCATTATACGACAATGCAATTTGCTTTAACTCATCAATAACCGATTGAGAAAAATCGCCAATAACAAAAGCTATTTCATCAATTTTATCATTACAAACTTTTGAAAGCTCATCAACAAGATGAGCCACTATTGGTTTACCTGCAATTGAAATTAAAGGCTTAGGCACCGATAAAGTATGTGGACGCATACGTTTTCCGATTCCTGCCATTGGTATAATTATATTCATTTTTATAAATTGTTATATAAATCCTTTCCGAAAAGTTTTTTGCCACAAAGACACAAAGACACTAAATTTTTTTAGACACGAATTAACACGAATTTTTTTTTATTTATCCACTAATTTCACGGATTGACACGAATTTTTATTTAATATTCTTTTTCTTGTCATTAATGCACAAATACTTTTTATTAGCGAATTTGCGGCTTATTGCACAAGTGAGATCCCTCGACTTTGCTCGGGATCAGTTCGATTAGATAATTTCAGTTCACTATCGTTCCTGAAATTATAGTCTCACTGATTTAATTTTTCCCTGTATGTCCGAAGCCACCTGCTCCTCTTTCTGTATTATTAATTACATCAACCTGCACTAAATCAACTTGTTGATAAGGTGCAATTATCATTTGACAAATTCTGTCGCCATTATTTATTTGAAAATTTTCGTTTGATAAATTAATAAGAATAATTCCTATCTCACCTCTATAATCTGAATCAATAGTTCCGGGTGTGTTCAAAACTGTAACACCTTGTTTTAAGGCTAATCCGCTTCTTGGTCTTATTTGTGCTTCATAACCTTGTGGCAACTCAATAAACAAACCTGTTGAAATAAGCTTTCGCTGAAAGGGTTTTAAAATGACAAATTCTTCTAACGAAGCTCTTAAATCTAAACCTGCCGAATTTTTGGTTTTGTAAGCAGGCAATTCATTGTTTGAAACATTTACTATTTTTACTTGCATAAAGATCTTCAATTAATTGACAAAACTTACAAATGTAATTATAATTTAAAATAATTTGGTAAGAAAAATTTTATTTTATTACCAACCCTGCCAGCGGGTCAAATTCAAAAGTTGGGGACTATACAACTTATTTTTTTGTTTAAATAATTAAGCCTGAAAGGCTTCGACAACATAACTTGGGGCATCGCCCCAAGAATAAAATGATGATAAACTTTTCATCACCCTGAAAG
>JAUVJB010000199.1 GCA_030592465.1 Bacteroidota bacterium
AATGAAAGAAATAGTTATAAAAGGTACTAGACAAAATCCTAATATTATTTTAAACAAAGAAAAAAATATTTTTGAATTTACAGGTCAATCATTACCTGAAAATGTTCAAAAATTATATCAACCCATTTTGAGTTGGATTGATAATTATTCTGAAGAACCTAACAATGATACGACGATAGTATTTAAAATGAAATATTATAACTCAGCTTCATCAAAAATTCTTTTTGAGGTTTTAAAAAAATTTAATTTAATATATAAAAAAGGCAAAAAAGTTAAAGTTGAGTGGTATTTTAAAGAAGAGGATGAAGATATGCAAGAATCCGGTAAATATTTCCATGAATTATTAGATATGCCTTTTAATTTTCATACTCTGTAATATTTTACTTTTATTTAAGCCTCATAAAATATTTATATTGCAATTATACATAATTAATACATTTAGTAAAAAATAAACCAAACAAAACTTTCTATGTTTAATACAATGAAAGTTTTTTTTATTTATTACATACATGAGTCTATTTTGAAAACACCTGACAGGTTTGTTACAATAAAAAATTATGTGGATAGTCCCGAGTACTCGGGACTAATAGTATGAATAATAGGAACTCGTCAGATGCCTTTTCGGAGTGGATAAATACATATTTTTTATCAGACGGTTTGAGAATATTGCAATAAACACTACTATATGAAATTTAAAAATTTATTTATTATTACTTACTTTAATTTTTGTCATAAAAAGTGATAGACTTGAACAACATAATGAAAAAATTAACAATAATAATATTTCTATTCTTGCTTATTAATTCTTGTACTGTTAAAGAAAAGGAAATTGATGAGGGTGTATTGGAATATAATGTTGAATATCTGACAAGTAAAGAAGAAAATCCGATTGTTAATTTATTACCACCTTCAATGTATATTAAATTTAAGAATAATAGTACTTTTACAATGATTAAAGGATGGATGGGTGTTTTTAGTCTTTCTTATATTTCAAATTATAAAAATCAAACAAATACAACTTTACTTAAAATAATGGATCAAAAATATTATTATCTAACTCAATTTGAAGATACTAATTTTATTTTTGATGATTTAAAGGGAATGAAGCTTCAATTTACAAATGATACTAAAATGATTCTCGGATATAATTGTAAAAAAGTAATTGTAACCTTCCCTGATTCAGACACTCCTCCTTTTGATATTTATTATACTAATGATATAAAAATTGAAAATTCTAATTTCAATAATCCTTTTAAAGATATTGATGGTGTTTTAATGGAATTTAGTATAAAAATGAATAAAATTCCAATGCGATTAACAATTAGTAAAGTTAAAGCTGTTGAAATACCAGACGATGTATTCAAAATTCCTTCTACATATATTAAAGTGGAAAGAAATAAGATTCAAGATATTTTAGACAGTTTAAAATAATCAGATATCTGTTAATTGTTAATGACAAATAATTGATAATCAACGATTTTGAATAATAAGCATTGAATTTTCTACTTCAAACTTGACAAACATTAAGTTTTTATTATTAAATCTGTACAATTCTGTTTACTTTTGTCTGTTAAAAACAAAATAAATGGCGAATAAGAAACAAAAAAATAATAAACAACAAAATAATCAGCCTAAAGAGAAATTATCTACAAGTAAAAAAAAATATCGGATAATTCGAGACGAACGGTTTAAATTTATTCTTGGTCTCTTAACTTTGTCTCTATCTGTATTTCTTCTTATAGCTTTTGTTTCATATTTGTTTACATGGCAAGTTGACCAAAGTAAATTAGATATTAATTTTACTACTCTCATTTCAGATGCTAATATCACTGTTGAGAATTGGGCAGGTAAAACGGGAGCATTTTTGGCTCACATATTTATTCACAATTGGTTTGGGCTAGCTTCATTTTCGTTTATCATAATTCTTATTGTTCTATCCTTTAAGTTTGTTAATTTACGATTATTTTCTTTACGAAAAACAGTTAAGTATTCTATTTTCGTGTCAATCTGGCTGTCAGTAACTTTGGGATATTTATTTGGAGATTCATTTTTCTTTTTAGGTGGTGCTCATGGTTATTTTATTAGTAAGTGGCTTAATGCTTTTATTGGTAAAGTAAGCACTGCATTCTTAATCATAATCACTTTATTTGCATTTTTTATTCTAACTTTTGATAATTCTTTCACTGTATTAAAAGGCTTTTTTAATAAATTTTATAAAAAGCAAAAATCACTTTCTAAAGAGGAAGATGTTTTGCAAGATTCTGATGCAGAAAAACATAATGACGATTCAATTAGTTTTAGTGATTTGTCGTTTGAAGTAACAAAACCGGAAGAAGAAGTAGAAAAAATCAATAATTCAACAGAAAATTTTGACAATAATATTCAAACTATTGAAATAAAAGAAGTTACTAAAGACAGTGGGAATATTACAGAAAAAGGGAAAGAAAATGATAATGGACTTAATCTTACAATTGTAAATAAAGCAACTGACGAAGACAATAATGCTGAAAAAATAAGTTCAGAACCTCTTGGCGATTATGACCCAACCTTAGATTTGTCATCATATCGTTTACCACCAATTGATTTATTAGATAAACATGACAAAGATAGTAATGCTGTAACAAACGAGGAATTAGTAAGCAATAAAAATAAGATTATTGAGACTTTAGCTAATTATCATATAAAAATCGATAAAATTCGTGCAACAATAGGACCAACAATTACATTATATGAAATAATACCTGCACCCGGAGTACGAATATCAAAAATAAAAAATCTTGAAGATGATATAGCATTGAGTCTGTCGGCTCTCGGTATAAGAATAATCGCTCCAATGCCGGGGAAAGGCACAATAGGAATTGAGGTGCCAAATATACATCCTGAAATTGTTTCGATGCGGTCGGTTATATCATCAAAAAAATTTCAAGAATCTAAATATGAGTTACCTATTGTTTTAGGTAAAACAATATCGAACGAAACCTTTGTTGTTGATTTGGTTAAAATGCCACATTTGCTCGTAGCAGGTGCCACCGGTCAGGGTAAGTCTGTTGGCTTAAATGCCATATTAACTTCATTACTTTATAAAAAACATCCATCACAATTAAAATTTGTATTAGTTGACCCTAAAAAAGTTGAACTAACATTATATTCGCAAATTGAAAAGCATTTCTTAGCAAAGATGCCTGATACAGATGATGCTATTATTACGGATACTCAGAAAGTTGTAAATACGCTAAACTCTTTATGTGTTGAGATGGATCAACGATATGATCTCTTAAAAAAAGCTCATACTCGAAATATTAAAGAATATAATACTAAGTTTATAAAACGAAAATTAAATCCGGAGAATGGACATCGTTTTCTTCCATATATTGTTGTTGTAATTGACGAGTATGCAGATTTAATAATGACTGCCGGAAAAGAAATTGAGATGCCAATTGCTCGTTTAGCACAACTTGCTCGTGCTATTGGTATTCATTTAATTATTGCTACTCAACGACCAACGACAAACATAATTACAGGTCTAATAAAAGCTAATTTCCCAACAAGAATAGCTTTTAGAGTTATGTCAAGCATGGATTCAAGAACAATACTCGACCAAACAGGTGCAAATCAACTTATTGGTAGGGGAGATATGCTTATTTCAAATGCGAGTAATTTAACGCGTGTGCAATGTGCATTTGTCGATACTCCTGAGATTGAAAGAATTATTGACTATATAGAATCTCAACAAGCTTATCCAACAGCTTTTTTATTACCTGAATATGTTGACGATAATTCAAAAGGTGTTACTGAAGTTGATTTGAAAAAACGAGATGTTATGTTTGAAGATGCAGCTCGTCTAATTGTCATTCATCAACAAGGTTCAACTTCACTTATTCAACGAAAATTTTCAATTGGTTATAATAGAGCCGGAAGAATTATCGACCAACTTGAAGCTGCCGGTGTTGTTGGTGCTTATGAAGGCAGCAAAGCTCGTCAAGTTTTGATACCTGACGAATATTCATTAGAACAATTATTTAATAGACTTAATAATCAGTAAACTATGAAACATCCATGACTAGGCAATTATATTTTAGAGTTAATCGGAATGATTATATAATGAAATTTAATCCGTCAGCTGACGTATCCAATTTCTACATATTAAGTAACTGAAAATGTACTAATTACAAAAATATAAACACATGAAAAAATTATCAATCTTTATTTTAATTGCAATGACCGTATTAGTAGGTTATGCCCAAAAAGATACTAAAGCAAAATCAATTTTAGATAAGGTTTCTACTAAAACACAATCTTATAAAACAATAAAGGCAAGTTTTTCATATAATATGGAAAATCTTCAGGATGGAGTTAATGAGACTTACAATGGAACAGTATTTTTAAAAGGTGATAAATATAAAATTTTACTTATGGGTACTGAGACCTATTCCAATGGCAAACATCGGTGGGTTTATATGCCTGATGACGAAGAGGTTAATTTTTATGATGTAAAAAAGAAAGATAAAAAAAATAAAAACCAAGATGATGATATTTTAAGTAATCCCAGCGATTTGTTTACTATTTATAGCAAAGGCTTTAAATATAAATATATTAATGAAGTAGTTGAAAATGGTAGAGAATTGTATTTAATTGAGTTAGTACCTCGAAAGAGGAAAAGGAATTTTTTTAAAATTAAAGTTAAAATTGATAAAGCCAAATTACAATTGTATTCTTTAAAATATTTAAGTAAAGATGGTAGTAGATATACAATAAAGATAACAAAATTTACACCTAATGTTAAGATGGGTGATTCAATGTTTACTTTTGATACAAAAGCTCATCCTAATGTTGAAGTTGTTGATATGAGGGAATAGTTAATATACTATAAAAGGTTATAATTTTAACATATATTGTCGTTGATAGTCATTAGTAGTCATTAATGTCATTAAATAGTCGAATGACGGCGAACCCAAATGACAATCCCGAAGCTTCGGGAACAAATTACATTACGGCTCTACTGAGCTTGCCGAAGTGCAAAATATAACAGCGCAAAGTATATAATGATTTAATATACGATATCTTCAATAGCTCTTTTAACATTTTCAAAAGCTCTATCATCTTTTACAACGTAGTTTGTTGCATTTTCTCTAACAAAGTCATATACTAAATTACCATCCTCCTGTCCCGATAAAATAATAACTTTTGCTTTAGGGTCAATTTTGTGAATTTCTTTTAAGATTTCGAACCCATCTTTAGCATCATTTTTTTCATTATTTAAAAAATAATCAAGAACAATAACATCAGGTTTTAAATCCATGTGATTTAGACATTCTTCACCTGTTTGAAAAGCAATTATGTTCAGGTCAGGATTATCAACTAATGATTCTTTTAACATTTCTAAAAAAATCAAATCATCATCAACTAAGATTATATTATATTTTTTTTTCATCTTTGATAAGAATTAATTTAAAATGTTGGACATAACACATATTGTTAGCATTTATAGTTGTAAGTTTGCTGACAAATTATAAGCATCTTTCATTTTTGTTAAGTATTTCATATTATACAAACATATACATTTTAATTAATAATTACTAAACTTTAAACCTTAAATTTTAAACTTTATACCATTATTCCAATAATTAGAATATCATCAATTTGATTATTAGCACCTTTCCATTTATTAAATGTCTCGATTAGAATTTCTTTTTGTTCATTCATAGAATAGTCTTGCATTTCAAGAAGAACAT
>JAUVJB010000101.1 GCA_030592465.1 Bacteroidota bacterium
ACAATAGCAAAAACCAAAGCCATATATAAAATTAAAGGTAATAATTGAGTAGAAAAATCTAAGTTAAAATTTATAGCAATACCAATAATAATACCGAAAAAAGCACCAATATATGGTCCAATATATGGAATTACGTTTAACAAGCCTGCAAAAAGACCAATTACTATTGCGTGATTAAATCCAATTCCTACAATTGTTAATCCAATTGTTACTAAAATAATAATTAATGAAATCTGTATTAATATTCCTATAAAATACCTTGATAATAAATGCTTTATTGAGTGTAACACATGTCGTACTTTTTGCTCTTTTTTAGTAGATACAAAAACTAAAATTCCTTCTGTAAACAGATCTTGTTCTTTTAAAAAAAAGAAAGTGATAAAAGAAATTGAAAAAAAAGCAATTAACAAATTACCTACTACACTTGCTAAAGAACCAAAAAATGAAGATACCTGAGATATATTAAAAATATGAATAAATTTTGTGGTTAAATAATCCTGTATTGTTTGATCATTAGTACCAATTTGAAACTTATTAAATAGTTCTTGTGCCTTTTCAATCGGGTTTTGTAAGTCTTGTACTAATCCTTGAACATTTATTGATGATAACACATTTGCTTCGTTGATAATTAAAGGTATAAAAAATTGAAAAAAAGATAAAAAAACTACCCATAAGAATATTAAAGTTAAAGCAGCACTTAGAGTTTGAGATATATGAATATTTTTAATTTTTAATTTTGTTAAAAATTGCACTATTGGATGACCAATTAATGATAATACTGCAGAAATTAGGATATAGGCAACTATTGATTTAAAATACCAAAGTATAAATCCTAATAATATTAATCCGAGAAATATAAATATATACTTTACTGTTTTATTCATTCATCACTTAATTATGCAAAATGTTAAAATTAATGTTTTTTTATGATTGTTATAATAATTCCTAAAATCCGCAAGTCGGGGTTTGACTGCTTAAAATCAACTATTTAAGCTATAATAAACGATTTAAGTCAAGCCCTGATTATCTTTGAGAGCTTATATTTTGCGTAATATAATTTGCTTGCCCCGTGAAATCCTGATTTATCAGGGTCATTTAGCTTCGCTGTCATTTGTTTCACGTCATTTGTTGTCATTTGGCTTTGCTGTCATTACGCTTCGCCGTCAATGACTACTAATGACAATTAATGGCTATATGCTAAAATTATAATTGTTTTATAGTATATAAATTAGCTCAAATTATTACGAAGCAGAGTATATCAAAATATTGCCTTATCTCTAATTTTTTGCTTATAATTTTATTTTCAACAAAAGCCTAAATAAATTATTATTTATTATTTAATGTATCATTAATATTGACAGTGTCAGCTTTTTCTATTATGTTGGTTGTATCTGTTTCAATTTTTGCATTTTCTAACTTAATTACAGGAAGTTGAGTATTCACATTTTCGTCATCATCCCCTTCTTCAACTTCAGGAACATATAGTTCTTTTTTAATATAAATTTTAAAATAATTTTTAAATTTTTCATCTCTAAAAATATAATAATTTTCTCCAACAGTATATGCTTCTGTTTTATATTGATGGGGCTCAAGTTTCAAACATCCTTTCGGGGTTTGAGTACATTCAACATCTTCAATCTCGCCGGTTTTTAAATCAATTCTTTTATACTTGTTTTTGTATATATCGTAATTAACATAAAAATTTTTACCTTCTTTATCAAAATAACTATTATATAATTCACATCTATTATCATCAACCTTATACTTGCCAACTTGTTTCCAAGTATATAAAGAATAAACTACAATATATATATACTTATGTTTTTCTCCTCTATATGTAACAGCAAAAAAATAATTATTACCATCAACCATAATTTCAAGCACCTTGCTTTTTTTATGTGAAGGACCTTTTATTCTTTTTTGGAAACGATAACCGGATAAATCAGGAGTACCCGGATGTTGAGCAGATGCACTAAAAAAAGCAAAACTGAATATAATTAAGATAATTTTTTTTTTCATCTGTTTAAATTTTATAATTTAATTTTATCAAAAATAACATTTTTTATATCTCTAAACAAAAAAATATTGTTAATCAGATTAAAATTTTTCAAAAATCTTTCTTAAGCTAATTTTTTCATTAATAATCTGATTGAGTTTGTTAATTTCTACTCTATCTTGTTCCATTGAATCACGATATCGAATAGTAACAGTATTATCCTCTAAAGTTTGATGATCAATAGTGATACAAAATGGTGTTCCAATAGCATCTTGGCGACGATAACGACGACCTATTGAATCTTTTTCATCATATTGACAATTGAAATCAAATTTTAATTCATCAACAATTTTATGTGCCATATCGGGCAAACCGTTTTTTTTGACCAAAGGTAATACTGCAAGTTTAACAGGAGCTAAAAATGGAGGTATTCGTAAGACAACTCGCTCGTCTGTTTCTCCATTCTCTTTGTTAATTTTCTCTTCACAATAAGCATTTGATAATATTAATAAAAACATTCTGTCAACTCCTATTGATGTTTCAACCACATAAGGAACATAACTTTTGTTTAACTCATTATCGAAATATTGTAACTTTTTACCTGAAAATTTTTGATGCTGCGACAAATCATAATCAGTTCTTGAATGAATTCCTTCAACTTCTTTAAATCCAAACGGGAATTCATATTCAACATCAACAGCAGCTTTAGCATAGTGTGCTAATTTTTCATGCTCGTGAAAACGATATTTTTTTTCATCAATACCGAGAGCGAGATGCCATTTTATTCGTTTTTCTTTCCAATATTCAAACCATCCCGCTTCTTCACCGGGGCGAACAAAAAATTCCATCTCCATTTGCTCAAACTCACGCATACGGAAAATAAATTGCCGTGCAACTATCTCATTACGAAAAGCTTTACCTATCTGGGCTATACCAAATGGCAATTTCATACGACCTGATTTTTGAACATTAAGATAATTAACAAAAATACCTTGTGCTGTTTCCGGTCGCAAATAGATTGTGTTTGTGTCTTCGATGACTGAGCCTAATTGGGTTTCAAACATCAAATTAAATTGACGTACATCAGTCCAATTTTTTGTGCCGGAAATAGGGTCGTTAATTTCGCAATCAATAATAATCTGTTTAATTTCTTTTAAATCATTATCGTTTAGTGCTTTAACAAATCTATTATTAATTGTATTTATTCGTTCTTTATAATCAACAACTTTTTTGTTTGTTGCAACAAATTGCTGCTCATCAAATTGATCTCCAAATCGTTTTGCGGCTTTTTTTATTTCTTTATTGATTTTTGCTTCAATTTTTTGAATATAATCTTCAATTAGAACATCTGCTCTATATCGTTTTTTTGAATCTTTATTATCAATTAAAGGGTCATTAAAAGCCCTAACATGACCCGATGCTTCCCAAACTTTCGGGTGCATAAAAACAGCAGAATCTAAACCAACAATATTCTCATTTAAAAGCACCATTGATTTCCACCAATAATCTTTTATATTGTTTTTTAATTCAACTCCATATTGTCCATAATCGTAAACAGCACTCAGCCCGTCATATATCTCACTCGATTGAAAAACATATCCATACTCTTTTGAGTGTGCAATTATTTTTTTAAAAAGATCTTGTTGATTCATGTATTTTGATTTTTATTTTTTATTTTTAATGACGCAAAAGTAAATCATTTTGTTTGTTTTTCATAAAAAACGTTTTTTTTGGCTAAATTTATTTTTTTTTTAAGTTATTCCTTAAAACAATCTCATTTTTATAACTTTGTAAAGTTAAAATTAAATTTTAATAAAAAATGGTAAAAAAATATGACTTTTTAGTAATAGGAACCGGTGTTGCCGGTTTAAGCTTTGCTTTAAAAGTTGCAAAGTATGGCAAAGTTTGCGTTGTTACCAAAACTAATCTCGAAGAAACAAATACAAGGTATGCACAAGGTGGGATAGCTGCTGTTACTTATGAACCGGATAATTACGAAAAACATGTTAATGACACTTTAATTGCAGGCGATAATTTTTGTAACGAACAAGTTGTAAGAATGATAGTTAAAGATGCACCAAATCAAATTAAAGAACTAATAAACTGGGGCGCTGATTTTGATAAAACTAAAACAGGTGATTACGATTTAGCAAGAGAAGGAGGACATTCGGAACATCGAATTCTTCATCATAAAGATAATACGGGTTTTGAAATACAACGGGCTTTAAGTGAGAAAGTCAGAAATAATTCCAACATCGATATTTTAGAAAATCATTTTGCTGTAGATTTAATTACACAACATCATTTTGGCAAAATAGTAAAACGTTATCATACTGATATTGAATGTTACGGAGCTTATGTTTTAAATTTATCTGATAAAAAAACTACAACCATTTTTGCAAAAAAAACATTAGTTGCAACAGGTGGAAGCGGTAATATTTATCATACTACAACCAATCCCGTGATTGCTACCGGCGATGGTGTTGCAATGGTTTATCGTGCTAAAGGTATTATTGAAAATATGGAATTCGTACAATTTCATCCAACTTCATTGTACAACCCCGATGAACGCCCTTCGTTTTTAATTTCTGAAGCAGTTAGAGGTTTTGGCGCAATTTTAAAAGACAAAAACAGGGAAGAGTTTATGCAAAAATATGATAAACGAGGCTCTCTTGCACCTCGCGACATTGTTGCTCGTGCTATTGACAACGAAATGAAAACATCAGGTGAAGACCATTTATATTTAGACTGTACTTATTTAGACATTGAAGATTTTAAAAACCATTTCCCGAATATTACAGCAAAATGTTTATCAATAGGCGTTGATGTTACTAAAGACATGATTCCTATTGTGCCTGCTGCTCATTATCAATGCGGAGGAATAAAAGTTAACATGAATGCACAAACATCAATAAATAATTTATATGCTGCAGGTGAAGTTTCTTCAACAGGTTTGCATGGAGCTAACCGTTTAGCATCAAATTCTTTAATTGAAGCTGTTGTGTATGCTGACAAAGCAGCAAAACATGCCATCAATGATTTAAAAAATGTTGATTATAAAGAAAATATCCCTGCTTGGAATAAAGAAGGCACATCTCACCCTGAAGAAATGGTACTTATTACTCAAGACTATAAAGAAATGCAACAAATAATGAGCAATTATGTTGGCATTGTGCGTTCAAATCTACGACTTCAAAGGGCATTAATACGCCTTGAAATTATATTTCAAGAGACTGAAGATTTATATAAAAAATCTACTTTATCTTTACAACTTTGTGAACTTCGCAATTTAATTAATGTTGGCTATCTAATAATAAAAATGGCTCAAGAGAGACACGAGAGTATTGGTTTACATTATAATATTGATTATCCACATAAAATATCATACAAAACGGAGCAGGTTATGACCAAGGGCGATTAAGATTTTGGATTTTAGATTTAATCCCAAAGTTTCAGCGATTTTCCAATCCCGAAACTTCGGGAGACAATAGAAAATTTTTGAAGTTTCAGGTATCTTTTAAGTGTAATTTATTTTAGTGTAATGAGTTTTATTCGTCTGTATATCAGCCGGTTAAACGAATAAATACTAAAATTATATATAACATTTTATTTTTTTTGTGAATTTTATTAATTTGTTGTTTTTGTGGTAGTTATAATTTTGCCATAAAAGTACTAAAATATAAAATATAATAAAATCTCTAAATAAATGAAAGTAACACAGAACTTTCGGATTACAAATATGAAAGAAATAAAACAAAATAGCAATATTTCAAAAAACAGACATACAAAATTACAAATTATACTTTTCGTAAAAGTCTCAAAATGAGGCTTTTTTTTACAAATATTTGTTTAAGTAAAAAAATAGTTGTAATTTAATAAACAAAATTTTTTATAAGTTATATATGCTAAGACGAGACACAAATAATCCGATTATTAAACCTTCGATGCTGACACCTTCGGTTGAGGGTTATAATGTTTTAGGAGCTTTTAATCCGGGAGCAACAATTTTTAATAATCAAATTATTCTTTTAATGCGTGTTTCGGAAAACTGCCCTCAAGAGAAAAATTTCATCAATATTCCTTATTATAGTTTCAATAATAATAAAAGTGAAGCCAAAATTTTACACATTAAAAAAGATGACCCGCAAGTTACTTTAAAAGACACTCGCGGAGTTTTTTATAAAGGCAAAGATTATCTTTCAACAATAAGCCATATTAGGCTGGCAAAAAGTTTTGACGGAATAAATTTCACTATTGATGAAAAATCGTTTATTGCCCCATACGATGAAACAGAAAAATTTGGAGTTGAAGATGCAAGAGTTACAAAAATTGGCGACACCTATTATATTAACTATACAGGAGTGTCGGAAGACGGCTACGCAACAATGTTAGCCACAACAAAAAACTTTATTGACATTGAAAGAAAAGGAATAATCTTTGCGCCACTCAACAAAGATGTTGTAATTTTTAACGAAAAAGTAAACGGCAAATATATTGCTTTGCATCGTCCTCACAATGAGGGGTTTGGACTGCCGTCAATTTGGTATGCAGATTCTCCTGATCTTATTCACTGGGGTAATCACAAATGCATTTTACGACCTGATGGCTCAAAATGGGAAAGCCAAAAAATTGGGGCAGGTGCTGCTCCAATAAAAACTAAACACGGCTGGATAGTTTTATATCATGGCAAAGGTGATAACAGCATTTATTCACTGAATTTATTATTACTCGACATTAACGACCCTTCAAAAATTATAAAACGATGTAAACAGCCAATATTTACTCCTAAAGAAGATTATGAAAAAAACGGTTTTTTTGGCAATGTTATTTTCTCAAACGGCATTATTACAAAACCCGACGGCACAATCTTAATATATTATGGAGCATGCGATGAAACTGTTTGTCTAACAACAACAACAATTGACGAGTTATTATATTTGCTTAAAAATCACTAATTAATTATGAGAATAGTTTTTATTTCTACCTATCCGCCAATTGAATGCGGATTAGCAACATATACAAAATATTTAACAGATGCTCTGAAAAAATTTAAAAAAGAAATTTTCATTGTTAGTCAAATAGGTGCAAAAGGAGAAAATACGTTCCCTGTTTATGCACCTCAACACAATGATATTGCTTACAGATTATTTCATGTTGTTGAAAAACTGGCACCTGACATTATTCACATTGAACATGAGTTTGGTTTGTATGGTTCAAGACGAGGATTCCAAATAGTTGATTTCCTGTTGCGTTGCAAAGTAACTGATACTCCTGTTGTAACAACGAAGCACACAGTATTTAATGACCTTACTTATACCGAAAATATTATTGTTCAACATATTATTGATAATAGTTATGCTGTTATTGTTCACGAACCTTCTCAAAAAAAAATACTGGAAAAAAATTATAATCATCAAAATAAAATAACAGTTATTCCTCATGGCGTTCGCTTGTGCAAAAAAACAGCTAATGCCAAAAAATTATTAGGTTTAGAAAATAAAAAAGTGATATTATTATCTGGCTATTTACGAGAAACAAAATGTTTTGAAAAAATAATAAAAATATTCCCAAAAATAACTGAACAAATAGATAACGCTGTGTTATTAGTAGCTATAAGGAACAGAATATTAGAGTATTCAAAATACAGACGATTTTTATATAAATTAATTGACGAATCTCCTGCCAAAGATAAAATCAAAATTCTAATAGGACAATTCCCACAATATACTTTTGACACAATTTTGTCGGCTGCTGATGTAATGGCATTACCATATAACAAAGGAGGACAAAGCGGGATTCTTGCTCAATCGTCAGCTTTTGAGTCTCCTGTTGTAACATCAAGCTTGCCAAGTTTTAAACTCTGGAATAAGACAGTAAATGGCGGACTAACTTGTGATACAGATGACGATTATGTAAAAAATATTATAAAAATTTTAACAGATGATGAGTATTCAAAACAATTACAAAAAAATATCAGGCAACACAACAAATTAATTTGCTGGGATAAAATTGCAGATGCCCATATGGATATTTATCAAAAAATAATTAACGGATTGTTCCCTAATGCTGAATTTTTTTATGTTCCTGAAAGCTAACCAATATTTGTCCATAATGTCTGTTACAAAGCACAAGCGAGACGCATACGCCATTTGCGGTTTGAACAAAACATATAAATATTATTGATTTTCTTACTGAAAATACATTGTAATGAGTAATAAAAAAATTTCAATAATAACACCGTCCTTTAATCAAGGGCAATATATTGAACAGACAATAGATTCGGTATTAAGTCAGAATTATCCTAATTTGGAATATATTATTATTGATGGGGGAAGTACTGACAATACAGTAGAGATTATAAAAAAATACGAAAAACATCTTAAATACTGGGTTAGTGAACCTGACAAAGGACAAAGCCATGCAATAAACAAGGGGTTGAAATATATTACAGGGGATATAATTAATTGGCTAAATTCAGATGATTATTATAATAACGGCGTTTTTAAATTATTAAATGAATTATTCTCTGACCCGAAAATAAATGTTGTTTGTGGTAGAAGCAGAGTGTTTGAAAATAATAAAACCATTAAATATTCTAACGGAACTGATGTTTATGAAAATAATCTTGCAAAAACAATAGGCTGGGCAAGAATTGACCAACCGGAAACATTTTTCAGAAAATCTGTTTTAGATGAAATCTCTCCTATTAATACAACTCTGCATTATATTATGGATAGAGATATGTGGATTAAATATTTATTAAAATATGGTCTGAATAATATTATAAAAACAAATGAGACTTTTGTAAATTTTCGATATCATGCAAACTCCAAAACAATTTCACTAAATAAAGAATTTAATATAGAACGAAACAGCTATTTTAATGCTTTATCTAAAGAAATCGGGAATAATCTTATTTCCTGCAAATTAAAACAACTATATAAAATCAATGATATTAATCTTAACTATTTAATAAAAAACAATAAAATTCTTATAATCAATGCAATAAATTATTTTATTTTGCTTTTAATTTATGAAGAGTATGAAAAAAATAATTATAGTCTATTAACAGAACTTTTAAAAGTTTTAAACAAAATTTTTTTACTACAAAAAGATATTGAATACTTAAAAAAAATCGAATTTAAAAAGAAAATTCTTCCTGTTTTTATTAAAAATATTATAAAAAGAAAATGAAAGTATCTGTTATTATACCTACATATAATGGGGCTGATAAGATAAAAAAAATCTTGCAATCATTAGAAAGACAAACATTTCAAAATTTTGAAATAATAGTTGGTGTAGATGGCTCAACCGACAACACAAAAGAAATTTTAGAAAACCAAAAATATTTTTCAAGTGAAAGGCTAATTGTGTTTGAACAAGAAAATAAAGGAAGAGCAGTAATAAGAGATAATGCCGCAAAGAAAGCCCAAAGTAATTTGTTGGTTTTTTTTGATGATGATATGATACCCGAAGAAGATAGTATTGAAAAACATTATAAACATCATTTAATAAATAAAAATTCTATTCTTGGGGGTAACCAACTTGACAAATATGAGGGGAAAATTCCTGATTTTTTAAAATTCAAAGAATATCTCAGTAAAAAATGGATGTCTATTTATGGTAATAAAGTTTCTTTATTAAGAAAAGATAATTTATTTGTTACTGCTGCTAATTTTTCTATTTCAAAAACTCTATTCTTTAATCTTGGTGGGTTTGATGAAAGATTAACCGATGCAGAAGATTGGGATTTAAGTGTAAGGGCACTTGAACAAGGTATTGATATATATTTTGATCCTGCAAATATTGCATACCATAATGATTATGTTACATGTAAAAAATATATTATCAGACAACGTCAATATCAGTTAGCACATCAAAAAGTGGAAGAGCTTAAGCCGACATTATATAAGAGTAAATATAAACGCAACAAAGAAATTAATCTTAATTTTATTAAACGAATAGTTTATTTCATATTTGCAAATAAATTTCATGTTTATTTAATTGATAATTTTAATATATATAAGATTTTGCCAAAATATATTCGATATAAAATATATGATATTGTTGTTACAGGATTGGGTAAAATTTACATTAATACAGCTATTTAATAGATTTTTAAACAGAAACAAAATATTAAATTGCAAATAATTATTAGAGCAAATTGAAAGTTAAATTTTCGACTTACAGTATTGGGTTAAAAATAAGTAGAAAAATAGTCGATATGAGACACAAAAACCTCAGCGTCTCGGCGGTGAAAAAAAATCAAAAATGATGAAAACAAAAATATTAAATTTAATACGATTAGTTTTTAAACTATCAATTTTTGAAAAAATTCTTGTAAAATATACTATAGGAAAAAAATTTGGCAGCATTATAACTAAAATTCCACCAAATCACTATCAATATTCTAAACCAACCTATCGTAAAGTTAATAGAAACAATATAAATTACAATTTAGATATTAGTGATATTGTTGATTGGTACATTTA
>JAUVJB010000132.1 GCA_030592465.1 Bacteroidota bacterium
GACACGTGTCCGTCAGCTGACGGATAAATGTAGCTTTCTGACATTAAATACTTTCCTAATGCAGTATTAGGCAATGCTTCTGCAAGTTCACTTATCCTAATAGCAAAATTAATTAACCTGTTTTCTATATGCTGAGCGGGAATAAACAGCGAATTTAATTTTGTCCATTGTGTTAACATTTCATGCTGAGCTTGTCAAAGAATATGCCCTGCCGAAGTATAAATCAAACTTTTTTTTGTTCTTTATTGTATCTTCAATATTCATAATTCCTTGTTCGATATTATTTTTGAAGTGCATAATTGAACTATAACAATAATTTACACAGTTTGTGTATAAACTTACTCATTCAACACCTCAAAATAAAATTTAGCCCATTGTTTTTACCATTTAACAATTCTATAAATAAATCAATCTTTGATTTATTCACAGCACATCAAAATTAAATACTTCAATTTTTTTTAAAAAAAAGATCAAAGAAAACTGAAAAAGTTTTTAAAGTTTCCAAAGTTTATTATATTTGCAAAAATATTTATTTGTAATGAGGGAACAAATTATAAAACAATCAAAAAATCTTTTTTTTAAATTCGGCATAAAAAGTGTTTCGATGGACGAAATCGCAAGCACTTTAGGAATTTCAAAAAAAACACTTTATCAACATTTTAATAATAAATCAGAACTCTTAAAAAAAATTATTGAGGATAAAATAGAAGTTATTCAAAAAAAAAATACAATAATTATTAATGAAGAAGGTGACGCTATTGATAAAATTCTAAAGATTTATTACATAATACTTGTAAAATCTAAAAATTTTAATCCTGTATTTATCCATGATTTACACAAATATTATTCATCTGAACATCAACTTATTAAAGATTTTAAAAAAACAGAATTACAATATCTCCTTACAGAACTTATTACGTTAGGGAAAAAACAAAAAATATTTAGAAAAGATATTGACGAAGATCTGATTTATTATTTACATATGCAAAGAATTGATTCAATGGCAAACGGGACAATATCAACTAATAAAAAATTTGACGACCCTGTTTTTTGTTTCAATATTTTACTTAATAATATAATTGGACTAACAACATTAGAAGGACATGAGCTAATTGAAAACAAAATTAAAAATTTAAAAAAAATTAATATAGAATTTCAAAAACAAATTTTAAACGATGAAGATTAATAAATTTCTATTTTTTATTGGTATTATAATTACAATGCTACCAATAATGTTAAATGCACAAACTGACACTTTAACAATTGATTTGAATAAAGCAATTGAAATTGCCTTATCGGAAAATCTCACATTAAAAATCTCGCAAACAGATATTGAAGCAAAACAGGAAAGAATTAAAGAGTTACAAGGCAACTTATTTCCACAGCTTAGTGCAAGCGGACAATATATGCGTAACATTAAAAAACAGGTTATTTTTATGCCTGAAGGCACTCCTTTTGGACCCACTTTAGAAATTGGTTCAGACAACAGTTATAACGGAAGCTTAAATTTATCATTACCTTTATTTTCTCTAAGCATCTATAAATCAATAGATTTAGGAAAAATAAATCTAAAACTATCAAAAGAAAAATATAATGAAGCAAAAATTGATTTGATTTATAATGTTAAGAAATCTTATTATAATGTTCTGCTAACACAAGAATCATATAAAGTAATGCAAATAAATTATCAAAATGCTTTAGATAATTATACGAATATTCAAAATTTATACAATCAGGGCATTGTGTCAGAATATGATATGATACGAGCAAAAGTAAGGGTTGAAAACATAAAACCAACTGTGTTGCAAATAAAACAAGCAAACAAGATTACTGTAAATATACTCAAAGTTTTTTTGAATATTAACACCAATACCCCAATTAAAATTGACAATAAATTTATCTCAAATGATGTTCTCTATAATTCAACCATAAGCTACCAAAGCGATTCATTAGAAGACAATACAAATATCAAACAATTAAATTTGCAATTACAATTATTATACACCCGGCAACAATTGGCAAAAAGCTCTTTGTATCCAAGCCTTGCGGCTTTTGGTAATTACAAATATCAATCACAAGCCGATGATTTTAATTTTGGGGATTATAAATGGGTTCCGTCTTCATTAGTAGGTTTTCAGTTAAATGTTCCGATTTTTTCCGGTTTTACAAAAAGAAGACAAATTAATCAAATTGAATTGGGTGTTAAGCAATTACAATTGCAAAAGCAATATATAAAAAACAACCTCCAACTACAGGTTGAAAATATACAAAACAACATGGCTGTTGCAATAGAAAAAATTAATACTACACAAGGTAATATTAAACTATCTGAAAAAGGATATTATATCTCAAAATCAAGATATAACTCCGGACAGGGAACACTTTTAGAATTAAACGATGCTCAAACTGCATTGTTTCAGTCTAAATTAAATAATATTCAGGCAAAATTTGAATATCTGCTTGCAAAAATTGAATACGAAAAAATAATTGGTAAAAATAATTGAGCAATTTTGATTTTTGATTTTAGATTTTAGATTTAAATTGGATACATTAACATGAATGATTATACAATGAAATTGGAAATTAGAACTTGGAAATTAATAACACAATGACAAATAAATAACTGAATATCAATCGATTACAAAAATATAAACAAATGAAAACATTAAAAAAAATTAAATTTATCAAAATTGCAGCCATAAGCTTAATTATACTTACATCGTGCAATTCAAAACAAGACAATAATGAAACAAATATTACCAAAGAAACTATTTTTCCTGTAAAAGTCAAAGAGGTTAAAGTGCATGAAGTTCCACAAATAATAAATTATACAGGAACAATCACAGCTTTTAAAGAAAACCATCTCGGAGCCTCATCACCTGCAAAAATTGAAAAAATTTTGGTTGAAGTAGGCGATAGAGTTAAAAAAGGTGATTTGCTTGTTCAAATGGATCAAACAAGACTTAAACAAACAATAATACAATTTGAAACGTTAAAGACTGATTTACAACGAATTGACACTTTAATGCATATTGGTTCTGTATCAAAACAAAAATACGACCAGTTAAAAGCTCAATATGACATTGCAAAAACAAATTTACAGTTTATGCGGGAAAATACTCAATTGCGAGCACCAATAACAGGTGTAATAACAGGCAAATATCAAAACGACGGAGAAATATTTTCAATGGGTCCTGTTCCCGGAATTGGTAAAGCTGCTATTGTATCTATTATGCAATTAAATCCTGTAAAGGTTATAATAAATATATCGGAAAAATATTTCCCTTTAATAAAAAAAGGTCAAAATGCTGATATTACTCTTGAAATTTATCCTAAAGATAATTTTGTTGGTACTGTTTATAAGGTATATCCAACAATTGACCCTTCAACACGAACATTTCCTGTTGAAATAAAAATACCAAATAATAATGAAAAACTACGTCCCGGTATGTATGTTAAAGTTAAATTAACATTCGGGAAAATAAAAGCAATTCTTGTTCCTTCAATATCTGTTCTTAAACAAACAGGAACAAATGAACGCTATGTTTTTACATACGAAACCGGCAAAGCAATACGAAAAACTGTTCTCGTAGGACGAATATTTAACGATTTGGTTGAAATAACCAATGGTTTATCTGTAAATGATAAAATAATTACTTCAGGACAAAATAAATTATTAGACCAAAGCACTGTTAAAATAGTAAAATAAAATGATAGTCATTGATAAACTTTCCAGAGTCTGAAAGACATGGAAGAGTCAAAGTTATTAATTGTCATTTGATAGTCATTTGATTGTCATTAGTAGTCATTAATAGTCATTAAATAGTCATCAAATAGTTATTAATTGTTATTAAGTCAAAATAATTAAATGACCACGTGAAATATTGCTTCGCAATTTTACCCTGTGAAATAATTTTGCTTTGCAAAATTGCTTCGCATTTCATAGGGTGAACAGGGCAGGCGGTGAAACAAATGACAACAAATGACAGCGAAGCTAAATGACGTGAAGTAAATGACATAGAATATAATTTAATAAATTTTAAATAAAATGAGTTTATACAAAAATTCAGTAAAAAAACCGATAACAACACTAATGGTATTTATTGGTGTTGCAATATTAGGAATTTATTCACTTATAAATGTTCCAATTGACTTTTTACCCGATATGGAATATCCTGCAATAACGGTCTTTACTGTTTATCAAGGAGCAGGTGCATCAGATATTGAAGAGAACGTTACAAAAAAATTAGAAAATGCATTAAATACTGTTAGTAATATAAAAGATATAGAATCAAAATCAAGAGATAACTTATCTGTTGTAACACTAATATTTGAATGGGGTTCAAATCTTGACGAAGCTGCAAATGACATAAGGGATGCAATAGGCCTGGTTGATAAAGCTTTACCTGAAGATGCTGAAAAACCTGTAATTTTTAAATTCAGCTCAAGCATGATGCCTATTGAGATGCTTTCTGTTACAGCTGACGAAAGCTATGAAGCATTATCAAATATTATTGATGAAAAAATTGTATCTCCCTTAAACAGAATTGATGGCATTGGTTCAGTGTCAATATTAGGTGGACCCAAAAGAGCTGTTCTCGTTAACGTTGACCCGCGAAAATTGGAAGCTTATAAAATTAGCATTGAACAAATTGCACAAACAATCAGACTTGAAAACTTTAATCTTCCTTCAGGAAATCTTGAAATGGGAGATATTGACTATCCTTTAAGAGTTACCGGAGAATTTCGAACAAGCGACGAAATAAAAAATATTGTTATTAGCGAAAGAAATAATAAAACAATTTATTTAAAAGATATCGCAACTGTTAGCGACACTATTAAAAAGCTTACTGCTTACCAAACAATAAACGGTAAAAAAGGCATTCGTTTAATGATACAAAAACAGTCAGGTGCCAATACAGTTAAAATTGCCAAAGAGGTAAATAAAAAAATTGAAATACTAAAACAAAAACTTCCTCCTGACATTAAGATTGATACAATTTTTGACAGTTCTGATTTCATCGTTAAATCAATAAATAACCTTTCTATAACTTTACTCTTTGCCGGTATTTTTGTTGTTTTGGTTGTATTATTCTTCCTCGGACGCTGGAGAGCAACATTTATCATAATTTTAACAATACCTGTTTCATTAATTGTTGCATTTATTTATTTGAATATATCAGGGAATAGTATAAATATCATCTCATTGTCTTCATTATCAATAGCAATAGGGATGGTGGTTGATGATGCTATAGTTGTTCTCGAAAACATAACAAGACATATTGAACGGGGCAGCACGCCTCGCGAAGCAGCAATATATGGTACAAACGAAGTGGGTCTTGCCGTTGTTGCAACCACTCTTACCGTTGTTGCTGTATTTTTACCTTTGTCATTTGTTGGTGGAATGACAGGTATTTTGTTCAAACAATTAGGTATGATAGTTACAATCACAGTAACAGTATCAACAATTACTGCACTTTCGTTAACACCTATGTTATCATCAAAATTATTAAAATTAAAACCACCTAAAAAAGGCACTTTTGGTGAAAAATTTTCAAATTGGCATAAAAAATCATTAAATAAACTTGATGATTTTTACGAAAAAATTCTATCATGGTCAGTAAGACATAAAACTACCGTTATTATATCTGCAATTTCAATTTTTATATTGAGTTTATTACTAATACCTTTAACAGGATCGGAATTTATGCCACCCTCTGATAATTCTCAAATTTCAGCAAGCGTTGAATTAGCTACAGGAATTAGACTTGATGAAACAAAAAAAATTGCTCAAAAAATTGAAAAAACAGTTTATGAAAAATATCCTGAAGTAAAGCTTATATCAACAAGTGCCGGGTCTGGTGAAGGTAGTAGTATTATTGCCGTGTTCCAAAAAACAGGCTCATTTATAATAAATTACAGATTCAAGTTATCAAGTGAAACTGAAAGAAAAAGAAGTATTTTTGAAATATCCGACCTGTTTAGACAAGATTTAGATAAAATACCGGAAATAGCATCATATAGCGTAAATCCGGGAGGACAAAAGGGACCATCTTCTTCAGGAGAGAATAATGTAGAAGTTGAAATTTTCGGTTATAATTTTAATGAGACAAGCCGAATTGCCGAAGAACTTGCTCAAGGCATGAAAAAAATTAAAGGCACTCGTGATATTGTAATAAGCAGAGATAAAGAGAAACCTGAACTTCAAATAATCTTTGACAGAGACAAACTTGCTTCTCTTGGATTAAATACTTATACCGTAGCCAATGCAGTACGTAATAGAATTAATGGTTTAGTAGCAACAAAATATCGTGAAGAAGGTGATGAATATGACGTAATTGTTAAATATGCTGATGAATTTAAAGGCTCTATTTCTGATATTGAAAATATTAATTTTACCAACAGACAAGGTAAAATAATTAAACTAAAAGAAGTTGGCAGGGTTAAACAATTTTATTCACCACCAAATATTGAAAGAAAAAATAAAGAAAGAGTAGTAAAAGTATCAGCTACACTTCATGGAAATGATTTAGGTACAGTAACAAAAGAAATAGAGCAACAAATTTCACAACTAAATGTTCCTTCTGATATTGATTTTGAGATAGGAGGAAGTGCAAAAGATATGCAAGATTCTTTTCGTGACTTAGGAATGCTGTTAATTTTAAGTATATTATTAGTTTACATTGTAATGGCATCTCAATTTGAATCTTTCAGAGAACCTTTTATTATTATGTTGTCAATACCGTTTTCATTTACAGGTGTGTTTCTATCACTTGTAATAACAGGAACAACATTGAATGTTATTTCTATGATTGGTGCAATTATGCTTGTTGGTATTGTTGTTAAAAACGCCATTGTAATGGTTGACTACACAAATTTAATGAGAGATAGAGGATATTCAATTGTTCAATCGGTTTTAATTTCAGGAAAATCGCGTCTTCGTCCTATATTAATGACAACGCTGACAACTCTTCTTGCCATGGTACCATTAGCAATTAGTCAAGGTGAAGGTGCTGAGATGTGGAGACCTATGGGTATAGCCATTATTGGAGGCTTGACTTTCTCAACTTTAATTACTCTTATCTTTGTTCCCGTTGTTTACAGTATATTTGGTGCTCAAAGATTAAGGAAAACAAGAAAAGCTCTTTTAAAAAAACAATAGTTAAAGAACATAAATTCGTATAATAATTAAAAACCATGAAAGCAGTATTAATCACATATAATCAAGCATTAAACGAAAAAATTAACACTTTGCTTGACAAATTATCTATAAGAGGATTTACTCAATGGACTGATGTTATGGGAAGAGGGTCGAAAAAAGGAGAACCTCACATGGGTACTCACACTTGGCCTGCTTTAAACTCAACAATTCTCTCAATAGTAAATGATGACAAAGCAGATGTTTTGCTTAATGAGATAGAAAAATTAAACAAAACAACAGAGCAACAAGGTTTACGCGCCTTTGTTTGGGATATTGAAAAAACAGTTTGATATGGATAAACCGGCATCTTTCATATTTACCTTGTGGAATCCACGAAGTGGTACAAAGCAATTCCACAGGGTGAAATTTACCCGTAAGAGGTGGGCTGTCAGAAATCTTAATATATCACCATTAACTCTTCATTATGGTTTAAGTTTGTAACTTAAATTTATTTAAAATAGCAAAAGATGCCGTTCACGGCATTATTTCTACTTCTTTATGCCATAATCTCATCATTATTTTGTGATATGGGTAATTTTATAAGGGCGTAAACGCCCTAATTCCAATATTAATTCTTTTAAACCCAGACGTAAACGTCCGGGCTATTGAGCAAACGTTCATGCTATTGATTATTTTTTTCTAACTTTATAAATATTATAAACAACTATATAGTGTGTGAAAGAAAACTCTAAACTATCGAATATTATTGCAATATAGCTTATTTCACAGTTTTCACCCTGTTGAATGCAAAGCAAAATTTTGTAGAGCAAAATTTTATTCAACAGGGTAAATATATTGCTAAATGGTTAAATTGTTAAATTGCTATTCCCCGTATTACTTGTATTTCAACCCCGACACAGTCGTTCCTCCTTACGGGGCAGTCAATTTAACAATTTATCCATTTAACAATCCGCCAGCTGGCAGACAATAAATTTTTATCTATTTTAAGTATAGTACACATTAAAGAGTTTTCGTTCAAGCACTATTTAA
>JAUVJB010000124.1 GCA_030592465.1 Bacteroidota bacterium
ATGTAAACAAATATTTTTTTCAAGATGTTATTAATTGAACGTTTAATAAGGGTTAAAATTATCTTAACGTTTCAAGTTAATTTTTTTTGTTGTCATCGGAATAACAGTAAATATTTTTTAATTAAAACCTTAAATCCGCAAAGGTTTTTGTAATTCAATGAATATTAACGTGATAACAACAAGAAGTTGCAACCCCTTGTTGAGCAAAAAAAATACAATTTGATATTTTAAATATACATATTTGTATTTTATTATTCATTTTTTTGTTATAATTATTTATAAATATATAATTTAGCCAAAATTTAACATTGAAAAAATAATGAAAAAAAAATTAATATTACTGATTTTTGTTGTTTTTCCTCAATTTCTTTTCTCACAGACAATTAATGACACAAAATTGTTTGTCCCAATGATTTCTGTATCATATTCGATACAAGTTCCGGGAGGAAATTTGGCAAAACGTTTCGGCATTAATTCAACTTGTGGAGCATCGTTTATGGTAAAAACAAAATCGAATTTTCTTTTTGGTATTGACGGCAATTATCTTTTTGGGTCTGATGTTAAAGAAAATGGTATTTTAGACAGTATTATTACGTCAAATGGTCAGGTTATTAATATTTTTGGGGAATATGCAGGAATAAAATTTTTTGAAAGCGGATTTTATATTAATGCTAAAGCAGGGAAAATATTTCCTGTTTTTGGCCCAAATGAAAATTCAGGATTACTCATTAACACAAATATAGGATTATTACAGCATAATATAAGAATTGAAAACGACGGAAATAATACTCCAAGCATTTTGAATGATTATGCCAAAGGTTATGACCGACTAACCAATGGATTGGCAATTAGCGAATTTATCGGTTATATGTATTTCGCGAATAACGGCAGAGTGAATTTTTATGCCGGCGTTGAATTTACTCAAGCATGGACGAAAAATCGTCGTTCGTGGGATTTCGATACAATGCAGAAAGATGACCAATTAAGACACGATTATTTATATGCCTTTAAGTTTGGTTGGATTATTACATTAAATAAAAAAATGACTGATAAATATTATTTTTATTAATAATTTATGAGTCCACTGTGAAAACTATCCGCCAGCTGGCGGGTTAACCGCTTATCGGCTTTTCGGAGCGGACTCAACAATAGGATGTTCCAAAATTAAATTGATATGATAATAAAATATGAAAGATGCTAATAATTTATTGAATTTATATATTTCTTAAAAAATTTATGATTGTAATTTATAACACACTCATCAGATTATATTTTTTTGCTATTCTTGTTGCTTCATTTTTTAATCCGAAAGCACGTCTTTGGATTAAAGGACGAAAAAACATTTTCAAAAAAATTAAACAAAGCATTGATAAAACACAACCAATTGTTTGGTTTCACTGTGCTTCGCTTGGTGAATTTGAGCAAGGAAGACCGGTTATTGAAGCATTAAAACAAAAACACCCCAAATATAAAATTCTGCTCACGTTTTTTTCTCCGTCAGGTTATGAAGTAAGAAAAAATTACGCAGGTGCCGATTATATTTTTTATTTACCAATTGATACTAAAAAAAATGCAGCAAAATTTATTCAAATAGTAAATCCCAAGATAGTGTTTTTTGTGAAATATGAATTTTGGTATCATTATTTGAATATTTTGCAAAAAAAGAACATTCCTGTTTTTGTATTTTCTGCAATTTTTAGAAAAAATCAATTATTTTTTAAATGGTATGGTGGATTTTACAAAAAAATGTTGCATAAATTTAATTTTCTTTTTGTGCAAAACAACGAATCGAAAAACCTTTTAAATTCCATTAATATAACAAATGTTGAAATAACAGGAGATACTCGTTTCGACAGGGTTTATTCAATAGCATCGCAATCAAAAAAAATCCCGATTATTGAAGCATTTAAACAGAACAAATTAACAATTATTGCAGGCAGCACATGGAAACCCGATGAGGAACTACTCATACAATTTATCAATTCAGGTAAAGAGAATGAAATAAAATATATTATTGCACCACACGAAATTTTCATTGAGAACATTGAAAGAATAGAAAAGGCAATTAATAAAAAAGTAATTAGATTTTCACAAGCAAATGAGCAAAATGTTTTAGAGTCGCAAGTAATTATAATCGACAATATCGGTCTGCTGTCTTCTTTGTATAAATATGGAGATATTGCTTACATTGGTGGTGGCTTTGGTAAAGGAATTCATAATGTTTTAGAAGCCGCAACTTTTGGACTTCCCTTGGTTTTTGGAAAAAATTATCATCAATTTAATGAGGCTGTTCAACTTGTTGATTTAAAAGCTGCTTTTGTTGTTAATAATTTTTATGATTTAGATAAAATTTTTAAAACATTGCTTACAAATAAAATCTTACTGAAAAACACAGGAGAAATTTCAAAAAATTATGTTATCTCAAACCTTGGAGCAACAAGCAGAATACTATCAATATGCAACAAGTATCTTTCCGAGTAACAATTCAAAAAAAAGCATAAAAAAAAACAAATTCACAACCTAACTCACAGAGTTTCAATATTCTGTATGAATATAAACAATAATTGTTAATAAGTGCTTTTTTATTTTTTTAAATATGTAGTTACTTTCGTATAGATGTTTAGTTTCTATTAGAAACACCCTATTTATCAATAAATCAATTGAATAAAAAAAAAATAAAAATGGCGACAAAAGAAATGGCAGTAAAAAAAGCAGAAAAAGTAGAAAAGCAAAAATTTTATTCATTCGACCAAGCTTTTCAATCTTCGCTGAAATATTTTAAAGGAGATGATTTGGCTGCCCGAGTTTGGGTTAATAAATACGCTATAAAAGATTCTTTCGGCAATATTTATGAGTTAAATCCCAACGATATGCATCGTCGCTTAACCAAAGAAATAGCTCGAATAGAAAAAAAATACCCAAATTCAATCGGCGAAGAAACCATTTTTAATCTTTTGAAAAATTTTAAATATATTGTGCCTCAAGGTGGTCCAATGTCAGGAATTGGCAATAAATACCAGATTGTTTCCTTGTCAAATTGTTTTGTTATTGGAGAAGACAATCCTGCTGATTCGTATGGTGGAATATTAAAAACCGATCAAGAACAAGTTCAATTGATGAAACGAAGAGGCGGAGTAGGTCATGATTTGTCACACATTCGTCCAAAAGGCAGCCCTGTAAAAAACAGTGCTTTAACATCAACCGGTATTGTTCCTTTTATGGAGCGTTATTCAAATTCTACACGCGAAGTTGCCCAAGATGGAAGGCGTGGAGCATTGATGTTAAGCGTTTCTATTAAACATCCTGATGCAGAAGATTTTATAAATGCAAAATTAGAACAAGGTAAAATTACCGGAGCAAACGTATCTGTTAAGATTAATGATGAGTTTATGAGTGCCGTTTACGAAAACAAACCATATACCCAGCAATATCCAATAGATTCGGACAACCCGACTTTTACAAAAACTATTGACGCAAGAAAACTTTGGGATAAAATTATTCATAATGCATGGAAATCAGCTGAGCCGGGTATTTTATTTTGGGATACTATTATTAAAGAATCTGTTCCTGATTGTTATTCCGATTTAGGATATAAAACAGTATCAACTAATCCCTGCGGAGAGATTCCTCTTTGTCCTCACGACAGCTGCAGGTTACTTGCTATTAATCTTTACAGCTATGTTGACGCTCCTTTTACAAAAAAAGCTAAATTTAATTTCAATTTATTCAAAAATCATGTTGCTTATGCACAAAGAATAATGGATGATATTATTGATCTTGAATTAGAAAAAATTGATGGTATATTAAATAAGATTGACAAAGATCCTGAGACAGAAGAAGTTAAAAGAGCAGAAAGAAAATTATGGCAAAGCATTAAAAACAAAGCAGAAGAGGGAAGAAGAACAGGAGTTGGAATTACCGCAGAAGGCGATATGCTTGCTGCCTTGGGGTTAACTTATGGTAGCGAAAATGCCGTTGATTTCTCAACAGAAGTTCATAAAACTCTCGCTGTTGAAGCATATCGCTCATCAGTTAATATGGCTAAAGAAAGAGGAGCTTTTGCTATTTATGATGTTCAACGCGAAAACAAAAATCCTTTTATCTTAAGGCTTAAACAAGAAGATGAGCAATTATATAATGACATGAAAAAAATTGGCAGACGAAATATTGCTCTTCTTACAATTGCCCCGACAGGAACAACAAGTTTGATGACTCAAACAAGCTCCGGAATTGAGCCTGTTTTTATGCCTGTTTATACTCGCCGTCGTAAAGTTAATCCAAATGATTCGGATACAACTGTTTCTTTTACAGATGAATTGGGAGATACTTGGGAAGAATATACTGTTTTTCATCATCAATTTATTATCTGGCTTAAAGCTAACGGATATAATTATGATGAAGTGAAAAATTATGATAATGAAACGTTAAATGAATTAGTCAAAAAATCGCCTTATTACAAAGCAACTGCTAACGATGTAGATTGGTTAAATAAAATTAAGATGCAGGGCAGTATTCAAAAATGGGTAGATCATTCAATTAGTGTAACAATAAATTTGCCTAATGATGCATCAGAAGATTTAGTCGGACAACTTTATTTTGAAGCTTGGAAATCAGGATGTAAAGGCGTTACTGTTTATCGTGATGGTTCACGGGCAGGTATTTTGGTTGCTAAAAAAGATGAAAAAGAGGTTGTTAATAAAGTGCTTAAACGTCCCAAAGAGCTTGATACAGATATTGTTCGTTTTTATAACAATAGTGAGAAATGGATTGCTTTTATTGGTTTATTAGAAGGTAAACCTTATGAAATATTTACAGGTTTAGCTGATGATGATGTTTTACCTATTCCAAAATCAATTAATTCCGGTAAAATTATTAAAAATAAAGACGAAGAAGATAATACTCGTTACGATTTTCAATATATTAATAAATACGGGTATAAAACTACTCTTGAGGGATTGTCTCATAAATTCAACAAAGAATTTTGGAATTATGCAAAATTAATTTCCAGTGTGCTTCGTTACGGAATGCCTATTCCAAATGTAGTTAACCTTGTTTCTTCGTTGCAGTTAGACAGTGAGACAATTAATACATGGAAAACAGGTGTAGAAAGAGCATTAAAAAAATATATTCCAAACGGGACAAAAGCAAAAGGTCAGGTTTGTCCTAATTGCGGTTCCAATTCTTTAATTTATCAAGAAGGCTGCTTAATTTGCCAGAGTTGTGGTTCTTCAAAATGCGGGTGATTATAAATATTATTAAAATATACAGATTGATAAAACTTTGTAGATTCTATATTCTAAAATACATTTTTGGAATATATTTAGGCAAAAAAAAAGATGCTCTTCTGTGAGAGGAAAAGAGCATCTGAATTTTTAATTTTTAGTATAAAAAGAAAACGTTGATTAAAAAAGGACAACAAATTTCTTTTTTTTGTAAGTACAAATATAATCCAATTATTTTTTCTTGCAAATTTTTTTAATGTTTTTTCCTTTTTTCGGTTTATTGCACAGAACCGAATAAGTCTGTGTGTCATAAAAATTAAATAATAATGAATTATAAACAAAAAAAAGAAGATGTTTGGGAAAAAGGAAAAAAAATTAGAGGGAAAGACATAAGTTTTTATCGAAAAGATAAAAATGGGAATGTCCTTTATTATCATTCTTATGGAAAATTGTCTGAAATGGGTTGGGAAATTGACCATTCTAAGCCTCAATCAAAAGGTGGTACGCATCACCTAAACAATCTACAACCTTTAAAAACTTCTGATAACCGAAAAAAAAGCAATAAATATTAGCCGATGGAGAAAGATAACTTTAGATATTACAAGCCAAAAATGCTTTTATTAACGATTATTGTTCTTTCGTTAGGATTTGGAGGTTTATTGAGTTTTTTCACAGATTACATAAATGGTTTCTTAGAAAAACCATACGTCCATTATCCTACAGTTAGCACATTAATTGTATTTACGTTAATTCTAATTGATAAATATGGTTTTAAGAATAAATATTTGAGACAATTGTTATTTTGGAGTAAAGACATAAATGGTAGATATGAAGGAATTGTTAAGTATAAACATTATAAAACAGGTATTTTAGAAGAAAAACCCTGTTTTGTTGAAATTGAACAAAGTGCTTCAAAAATATTAGTTCATACATATTTTGACTTTAAATACAATAAGAAATCAGAGAAAACATATTCGAAAAGTTTTGTTACAAGTGTAATATCAGAAGATTTTGATAAACAGACATTAGTTTTTACTTATCAAAATGAAGGTAATACAATAAATGGTTTACAACCAAGTAACGGAACAAATATTCTTTCAATAATTGAAAGAAATAGAAATGTCTTTTTGGAAGGGATTTATTATACAAATAAAGAACCCCAAACGAAAGGAGAAATGAAAGTAAAATTAATATCAAAAAAATTAAAAAGAGAATTTTAATGGCAACATTACATAAATATTATTCAGAGTTTAACACAAAAGTAAAGTTAAATAATGAAACAAAAGAAAACTTAGAAAAAAGTATAAAATCAATTAAAGGAAAGATTGTAAAATATTTTGAAGAAGAAAAACCAAATGAACTTCAACCAACATTTGAAGGGCAAGGTTCTTTTGAAATGAATACTACAGTCAATCCTATTCCAATATATGATAACGAAAAAGAGAAGTATCTTTATAAATATGACTTAGACTATGGTGTGTATTTTAATGAAAAAGACAATAAAAAGTCTATTGACACTTGGCATAGTTGGGTATTTAATGCAGTTGATGACCATACTAACACACCTACAAAAGCAAAAAACACTTGTGTTCGTGTGAATTTTGCTGACGGACACCATATTGACTTACCTATTTATTACGTAAAAGATGGCATAACAAAATTAGCGCATAAATCAAAAGGTTGGATTGAAAGTAAACCTACAGAGTTTACAAAATGGTTTGATGATAAAGCAAAAGAAAATCAACAGTTAAGAAAGATTGTAAGATTTTTAAAGACTTGGAAAAATTATAAAGAAACAAAAAACACAAATTTAAAATTTCCTAGTGGTTTTGCATTAACAATACTTGCTGTAAATAATTTTAAGCCAAATGATAATTACGATATTGCTTTTTTATACACAATCAAAGAAATACAAAGAGTTTTAACTAACCGATTTGAATGTTTGCGACCAACAACACCAAAAGGTGAAAATGTATTTGATGATTTTTCAGAAACAAGAAAAAATGACTTTATGAATGCTTTAAATAGTTTAATAAATGATTGCGAAAAAGCAAAAGTGGAAAAAAACTACAAAAAAGCAACAGAGCATATTAGAAAACATTTTGGTGATAGATTCCCTTTAGGAAAAGATAAAGATGAAAATAGTAGCAGTAATAACTTATCTTCATTATTAGGTACAACCACAATTAAACCTAAACCTTATGCAAAAGGCTGGTAATAATATAGAATATATATTAGAAAAATTTCCTTTCCTCACATACAATAGTGAGGAAAGGTATTTTATTGGATATATACAAATTGATGAAGACGATAAGTACCATTTAAAAATTAAAATCAACAATTTTCCTAAAACTTTTCCAAAAGTCTATGAATTAGAAGATAGAATACCTAAAAAAGCCGAAAGACACGTTAATGCTGATTATAGTTTATGTTTTACAACAAAAGCAAATGAAGAAATTTTATTAAAAACAAAAATCAAAGACTTGCAATCTTTTTTTCAATTGATTTTAGTTCCATATTTACTAAATAATTCGTATTTTGAAATTAATAATCAATATAAATTTGGCGAGTATAGTCATCACCCCTTAATTTCAACCTATGAAACCTATAGAGATATTCTAAATGTAGAGAATTTTGAATTAATAGAAACAATTTTAATAGAAATTGCAAATGGTAAAAAATATAGACCGAATAAAATTTGCTATTGTGGTAGCGGTAAGAAAATAAAAAAATGTAAAAATCACGAGTTTGGATACAGGAATTTAAAAAAAATAAATGTAGATAGATTATTGAATGATAGTAAAAAAATAAAGGAATTAAAAGAAGAATTAATAAAAATGAATAGTAAAAGTGCCTAACAATGTATAAACGTAATTGCGGTATTGTGGTTTAATCAAAAGTTACTACTTTTGAAAAAAGTGTAGTGCTAAACCGATAATTAATTACATAAAAGTCCGCAACTACGCTTATACAAACCGTTATTCCCTATATTCCTTGTATTTCAACAATCTGTCAGCTGACGTACTGTTTTTAAACTCCGTTAGGAGTGAAATGTTTATAGAACATAGCAATAACCACAATTTTAGAGCTCCGTAGGGGTCAAGTTCAAAAGTTGGGGACTATACAACTTATTTTTTTGGTTAAATAATTAAGCCTGAAAGGCTTCGACCACATCACTTGGGGCATCGCCCCAAGAATAAAATGATGATAAACTTTTCATCACCCTGAAAGGGTGAAATTATGACCAAAAATAATTCTCATCATATTCTATTATATCATACTGTGTAAGAAATTCTTCAACTTCTTCCTGAACTGTTTGGGCGAGGGTTTCGCTTTGAGCGAAGCCCTCGCTGTTCATATTAACTTTTAAG
>JAUVJB010000238.1 GCA_030592465.1 Bacteroidota bacterium
TCAATATTTATCGTCATTGCGAGGGAGGTTTACCCTGTGAAATTGCGAAGCAACATTTAACAGGGAACGACCGAAGCAATTCATTGATTTACAGATTGCTTCACTTCGTTTGCAATGACGAATAATAATAAATGACTTAGTTTTCGTTCAAGCACTATTTATTATATTTTCACAAAATCATTTGGATTAATGTCTGCTTGTTTTAATATTGCACGTAATGTTCCTTCCGGCATATCGCCTGTGTGATTTGGAATGGTGGTAAATTTGCCGGTTTTTTCATTATACCAAATTTCATGACTACCTGCTGCTTGTCGATAGAATATAAAACCAAAATTTTTTAGTTTTTTAACTATTTCTCAATATTTAAAACCTGAAAGTTTACCCATAAACTATAGTCCAATCACTAATGGATAATCGAAACTATCGTTGAATGATGAAAATTTGTCTTTTATATTTTCAAAGCTTTGTGCTTCCAATATTTTTTTTGCAATGTCTCTTGCAATTTCAATAGTTTCTTCTATTGTTCTACCTTGAGCAACTAATCCTTGTAAATTATCAGAAGTCGCCAGGTAATATCCTTCCGGCAGTTTTTCAATATGAATGTTAATTTTTTTTTCCATTCTTTCTAATTTTTATTCAAAGATAATAACTTTTTTTCGATTTCTTTTGTTATGTTTTTAATATATGAGTCTACTACGAAAAGTCTTTTTTTGCCACAAAGTCACCAAGACACAAAGTTTAAAATGTTGAAAATAAGCTCATTATGATTTGGTGTTTTAGTACCATTTTTTTTTATTTGACTTTTCGAAGTAGACTCATATATACAAAGAATACGTTGGAAAGTCCGCCGGCTGGCGGACGTTTCTAAGTGTTTTTTAGTTCATATAGCTTCTTGAATTCCACAACAATCATTAACAAAATCGGACACCTCGTGCACAGATTTGCCTTTTTCTTCAATAAACCCCATGTGTCCTGAATTTTGTAAAATCACTACTTTTATTTTATTAGATAATTCTGCTTGTTTTAATGCTACCGGAACAGGTATAAAATTATCTTTTGCACCAATAAAATACAAAACAGGAACTTTTGTGTTTCTCAAAACATTTGTTCTATCAGGCCGTTGCATCATGCCTTTTAACGTGGCAATAATTCCTTCATCCGAAGTGAGATGTGCTTTTTCTTTAATTCTTTCAATAACAGCATTAAATTTTATTTGATTATCATTAGCAAAAGTCTTTGGAATATTTACATTAAAAAGCAAGTGTTTTTTACCTTGTTTAACTAATGTTATTTCTCGTTCTTTATCATTAATTTTTTTATCTGTATCGCTATAAGCAGATGAATGAAAAAGGGAAAATCCGAGAAGTTTATGTGTATAATTATCTGCAAAAGAAAGAGTTACATAACCACCGAGAGAATGACCAAACATAACACATTTATCAATGTTTAGATGTATAAGAACAGCATCAACGGCATCTGCCATCAAATCCATTGTGTTAGTATTAAGCGTTCCGCTTTGTCCATGACCAAGAAGGTCAATTGAAATCACCCGAAATGTTTTAGATAATATTTTTGAGAAATCCGTCCAAACATCCAAAGTCTCAAGATAACCATGTAATAAAACAAAAACATTGCCTTTTCCCTCATCCTTAAAATTGACAATTGTATTATTAAATTCAATTTTCCCAATCATAATAATTCAATTTTTATTACGTAAAAATAGGAAAATCTTTAATAACAATTTATTTTTGTTAAACTAAAATTTTAATTTTTATGAGCAATATCCTCACCTCTTCAATTGGACGAAAATTGATAATGAGCATCACAGGTTTGTTTCTAATTTTATTCATTTGTGTTCATCTTTCAGTTAATCTTTTATTAATTTTTGACGATACCGGTGTATTATTTAATATGGCTGCATATTTTATGGATTCTAATCCTATTATTAAAATTATTGAGCCGTTATTAGCAGTTGGGTTTGCTTTTCATCTGATTTTTGCAACAATAATTACCATACAAAATCAAAAAACAAGAAAAACAAAATATTATATAAATAACAAGAAGAGCAGCACTTGGACTTCAAGAAACATGTTTATTCTTGGTGCTTTAATTTTAACATTTCTTGCTGTTCACCTTTCAAATTATTTTTACAAAATAAAATTTGGCACTATGCCTACAATTGAAATTGACGGCATTTTAATGAACAACACATATCTTGTTGTTTCAAGCTCATTTATAAATAATTTTTGGTATTCGTTAATTTACATTGCAGCAGGAATATTTTTAGGTTTGCATTTAACACATGGCTTTTGGTCTGCTTTTCAAACACTTGGATGGACCAATACCTTATGGTTAAAAAGATTAAAAATTATCGCTCTTGTTTATGCAATTATTGTAGCAACTGGTTTTTCAATAATACCAATATATTTTTTAGTTTTTATTTAGTCTTTGCGAAAAACAAATTGATTAAGAAATTATTTGAACAGAAAAAAAACAAGTTGACAATTTTATAAATTTTATACAAATGAACAAGTTAAATTCAAAAATACCTGAAGCCCCTTTAGATAAAAAGTGGGACAAACATAAATTGAATATTAAACTTGTTAGTCTTGCAAACAAAAAAAAGTTAGAGATAATTGTTGTGGGCACAGGACTTGCCGGCAGCTCGGCAGCATCAAGCTTGGCGGAATTAGGATATAATGTAAAAGTTTTTTGTTTTCAAGACAGTCCGCGAAGAGCACACAGCATTGCTGCTCAAGGTGGTATTAATGCTGCAAAAAACTATCAAAACGACAACGACAGTGTCTCTCGCTTATTTTATGACACAATTAAAGGCGGCGATTTCAGAGCTCGCGAAGCTAATACATATCGTTTGGCACAACTTAGCGGAAACATTATTGACCAAAGTGTTGCACAAGGTGTTCCTTTTGCTCGTGACTATGCAGGATATTTAGACAACCGTTCGTTTGGCGGTGCTTTAGTATCTCGTACTTTTTATGCCAAAGGACAAACCGGTCAACAATTGTTACTTGGTGCTTATGGTGCATTAAACAGACAAATTCATACGGGGAAAATAAAAATGTATCCCAATCGAGAAATGCTTGATTTGGTAACAATCGATGGAAAAGCAAGAGGTATTATTGTTCGCAATTTAATTACAGGAAAAACGGAAAAATACGGTGCACATGCTGTTGTAATTGCGTCAGGCGGCTATGCTAATGTTTTTTGCTTGTCAACCAATGCAATGGGAAGCAATGCCGGTTGCATCTGGCAAACTTATAAAAAAGGAGCGTTTTTCAGCAACCCTTGTTTTGTTCAAATTCATCCTAGCTGCATACCTGTTCATGGTGAACAGCAATCGAAATTAACATTAATGAGTGAAAGTTTGCGTAACGATGGCAGAATATGGGTTCCTAAAGATAAAACGACAGCAGAAAAATTAAGAAAATCAAAAAATCCTGCTTTAGAAACCACAAAAATAAGTGACGACCAACGCGACTACTATTTAGAAAGACGTTATCCTGCGTATGGCAATCTCGTGCCTCGCGACCTTGCTTCTCGTGCTGCCAAAGAACGCTGCGATGCAGGTTTTGGTGTTAACACAAGCGGCGATGCTGTTTTTCTCGATTTTAGAAATGCTATAAAAAAATTAGGCAAAAAAGAGATTGCCAAGCGTTATGGTAATTTGTTTGAGATGTATCATAAGCTTACAGATGATAATCCTTATGAAGTGCCTATGCAGATTTATCCTGCTGCTCATTATACAATGGGCGGCTCATGGGTTGACTATAATCTGATGACTACAATTCCGGGTTTATATTCAATTGGTGAAGCTAATTTTTCCGACCATGGTGCTAATCGACTTGGTGCATCTGCACTAATGCAAGGTCTCGCTGACGGATATTTTATTTTACCATACACAATAGGCGATTACTTATCAAACGAGATTAACACACCTGTTATTGATGTTAATTCATCTGAATTTGATGAGGCTGCTAAAAATGTTGAAAATCGTATTAATAAACTTTTAAGCATTAATGGTTCGAAAACTGTTGATTTTTTCCATAAAGAACTTTACAAAATAATGTGGGATTATGTTGGTATATCACGAAACAAACAAGGTTTGGAAAAAGCTGCTGTCTTAATAAAAAAATTAAAAACAGACTTTTGGGAAGAAGTAAAAATACCGAGAGATAAATATACTGTAAATCAAGAATTAGAAAAAGCAGGTAGAGTTGCCGATTTTATTGAGTTGGCAGAGTTAATAACAAAAGATGCTCTTAACAGAAACGAATCGTGTGGCGGGCATTTTAGAGAAGAGTTTCAAACTGCCGAAGGTGAAGCTTTGCGTAACGATGACACCTGCGCTTACGTATCAGCATGGGAATATAAAGGCGAAAATAAATAACCGATAATGCACAAAGAAAATTTAACTTTTGAAAATATACATTTATCACAACGATCGTATAAATAATTTGGTGCTGTGTGATTTAGAGTGGGTAAAAGAATAAA
>JAUVJB010000068.1 GCA_030592465.1 Bacteroidota bacterium
TGGTTAATAGCTTTATAATTTTATGTTTTCTAAAATTAAATATGGCGGTTACATAATTATATATAAACAAAAAAATAGGCATTACAAATAATAAATATTCTGAAATTAATTTTTTACCGCCATATTTTATTTTAGATTTTTAAACATTAAGTCATTGAAATTCAGTATGCTAAAAACAAATAATCAATAGTAAATCATCAATAAAAAATCGCTGAGTATTCGGGATTGCTCGCAGGCACATTAATTAACAGCATACTATTATTATTGATTATTGTCTATTATCCGCTAACACATTGATTAACAGTATGCTAAATTAAATAATCAATAGACAATAGACAATAGATAATTATAGGTATTACAAGCAATAAAAATTTTAAAATTTTATTAACACCATAATTATTTGCTTAAAAATAATTAGTAAATTGTGCTCTAATTTATAGAACTGAAAAAAATGAAAATTGATGTATTACTCGGTCTCCAGTGGGGCGATGAAGGAAAAGGGAAAATTGTAGATGTTCTTACAAAAGGATATAATGTTGTAGCAAGATTTCAGGGAGGACCAAACGCGGGTCACTCATTAGAAATAAATAATATTAAACATGTTTTACACTTAATTCCATCAGGTATTTTTCACAAACAATCAATTAATATAATTGGTAATGGTGTTGTTTTAGATCCTGTTATTTTTAAAGAAGAAATAGAAGCTCTGAATAAATTGGGTGTTAATTCAAAAGAGAGACTTCTGATTTCGAAAAAAGCACATTTAATATTACCTACTCACAGAACTCTTGATGCTGCTTATGAACAAGCAAAAGGGAAAAGTAAAATAGGCTCTACTCTAAAAGGTATAGGTCCAACTTATACCGATAAAACAAGCAGAAACGGTTTAAGAGTTGGCGATATTCTCTCTACAAACTTCATTGATAAATACAATACACTTACAGATAAACATAAACTGTTACTTAAGCAATATGATTATAAATATGACATAAGCGAATATGAAAAAAAATGGTTTGAAGGCATTCAGCTTATCAAATCGTTTCAACTTATTGATAGTGAACGAGTAATAAATAATTATATTAATCAAGATAAAAAAATTCTTGCAGAAGGTGCTCAAGGCACATTACTCGACATTGATTTTGGTTCATATCCTTTTGTTACTTCTTCAAATACGATTTGTGCAGGAGCTTGCACCGGACTTGGTGTTTCTCCACACAAGATTGGTGAAGTTTTCGGAATTTTTAAAGCTTATTGTACTCGTGTCGGTTCAGGCCCCTTCCCTACTGAGTTATTCGACAACACAGGCAAAGAACTACAAAACATTGGTAATGAATTTGGAGCAACTACAGGTCGCCCAAGACGATGTGGATGGTTAGATTTAATTGCTTTAAAATATTCAATTATGCTTAACGGAGTTACACAGCTGATTATGACTAAAGCTGATGTTTTAAATAGTTTTGATACAATTAAGGTTGCTGTTGGATATAAATATAATAATGAAATAATTGATTATTTTCCTTTTGAAATTTACAACAATATAGAACCAATTTATAAAGAATTTAAAGGTTGGAAAACTGAATTGTCTAAATTCTCAAATGCTAATGAACTTCCAGAAGAACTTAAAGAATATATTAAATTTATTGAAGATGAAACCAAAGTGCCAATAACAATTGTTTCAATCGGGCCAAACAGAAATCAAACGATAATGATTTAAAGTTTCGTGTTTAAAGTTTAAAGTTTAATGTTTTTAATACACATTGTAATAATAAAAAAAGAGACTACTTACAATAAGATAGTCTCTTTTCTATTTTTACACCAAAAAATATAATAATTAGCTTTGTTTGTTTGGTAACTCAAGACCAAAACCTGAAACTTTATCTTCACGTTTTAATAATAAAGCAAATACAATACCCAATACACCTAAACCAACTAACATTAAAATTGAATAAGAATAATCTAAAGGAGCACCGTCAGCAACATTTTTATTTGTAATGTCTAATACTTTCCCTATCAAAAAAGGGAATAGCAATAACCCCCAATTTTGAATTGAAAACATAATACCATAAGCAGTACCAAGGCGGCTTTCGTCGACAATACGAGCAACTGAAGGCCACATAGCTGCAGGTACTAATGAAAAAGCAACACCTAAAACAAATAAAGGTATATAAGGAGAAACACTTGTAACGGCAAAAGTTAGATGTACAAGAATAAGTAATAATGAACCCCAAATCATAACCGTAGCATTTTTCCCTTTATGGTCTGTGAACCAACCGAAAAGAGGTGTAAAAAGAATTGTTCCATAAGGAAGAATTGTTGTAAGATCTCCGCTTAATTTTAATGAGAATGCAAACTTATTATGTAGAAAATCAGCGGCAAAGCCTAAGAACGGGAATACTGCTGAATAAAAAGTTACACAAAGTAAAGTAATATAAATAAAAGAACGGTTTTTAAATAATTTTGCTAAATCATTAAAATGAAATTTTTCTTCTTCCGAATCCTTTACATTAGCTACTGCAACAGATTTATCGAAACGAGTATCATAAATTAGATAAACAAAAAATAAAATAACTGCTACTAACACTAACATTACTCCAAACCAAGGAGCTGCATCTAAATGATGTGAATTAGCTATTAATCTAGGAGAATACATAAAAGCAGCAGCAGTACCAAAACGACCAAGTGCAAGACTTATTGCAAATGCTAATGCCAGTTCATGTCCTTTAAACCATTTTGCAATTACTTTATTAATAACAACATAAAAAGTTTCAGCTCCGAGACCAAATAAAATTCTACCAAGAATCATCATTTTAAGAGCAGGAGAATAATCTTTTAAAAAAGAATTAATAAAACTGTAACCAAAACTATTACTGTTAAAAAAACTACTTGAACCATAGGCAGTAATTATAGTCCCAATAAATAAAAAGGAAATAAAAATGGTTCCTGTTTTTTTAATCCCCCATTTATCTAATAGCATACCACCGATAAATGCCATCCCAAAGGCATTTAAGAAAGAATACGCACCATACATTGACCCATATTCAGTGTTGCTTAAATCTGCTTGTTGTTGTAAAGTTTCTTTTATTGCAGAATAAACATCATAAAAATAATAACTTGAGAACATTACAATGCTTATTAAAAATAATGCAGTCCATCGCATCACTGCGGATTCATTCAATGCTTTTTTTATATCATTCATATTTTTATATTTTTAATATTTTTAAATTTTAAGCCTCTAAAATTATAATAATAATACATAATAGCAAATTATATTTATATGCTAAAAAAAAGGCAAGGATAAATCCCTGCCTTAATGATAATTATATAATCACATTTTATTTTTTAGGTACTTCTTTAAGAGTTTCAACTAAGAAATCCCAAAATTTCACAACAGTCGCAATATTAACTTTTTCATCAGGTGAATGAGGGAAGCGAATAGTAGGACCAAACGAAATCATATCAAAATTTGGATAAACACCGCCAAGTAAACCGCACTCTAATCCTGCATGAATAGATTTAATATCAGGAATCTTTCCATACATATTGTTGTAAATAGATTTCATCTCTTTTAAAATAGAAGAATCCATATTTGGTTTCCAACCCGGATATTTACCATCAAGAACTACATCAGCACCGGCTAATTGAAATACGCTTGATACTGCTTCACCTAAATCGTCTTTTGCACTATCAACTGAACTTCTTAATAAACATAATACAGTAATAATACCATTTTCAGAATTAATTTTTGCCAAGTTAGTAGAAGTTTCAACCACTCCTTTCATTGATTCGCTCATGCGAATAACACCATTAGGGCAAGCATAAACTGCATTTACAAAATCGTCTTGTACCATTTCTTCAATTAATGATTTTGGCATGTCAGTTTTTTCTGCAGTAAATTTCAAATTAGGCTCAACTTCTAATAGTTCGTTTTTATAAATTGTTTGAAATTTTGAAACAAGCTCTATTAAAGCTTTCTCATTATTAGCCGGTACAGTTACAATTGCATAAGCATCACGAGGTATTGCATTACGTAAACTGCCACCGTCAAAATTTGATAAACGAATGCCTAAATCACGAATAGCAATTTTTAAGAAACGGGCTAATAACTTATTGGTATTTCCACGTTGCAAAAGAATATCAATACCTGAATGACCACCTTTAAAATCTGTTAAAATTAATTTATAAGCAACTGTGTTATCATCAACTTCAGTTTCTTTATAATGGAAAGTCATAGTTGCATTAGTACCACCGGCACAACCAACATAAAGTTCGCCTTCGTCTTCAGAATCTAAGTTCATTAAGATATCACCATCTAACAGACCTTTTTTTAATCCGAAAGCACCTGTCATTCCAGTTTCTTCATCAATTGTAAATAAAGCTTCAATAGGACCGTGAGCAATATCTTTTGATTCGAGAACAGCCATTGTAGCAGCTACCCCCATACCATTGTCAGCTCCAAGAGTAGTGCCTCTTGCAGTAACCCATTCACCATCGATATATGCATCAATAGGATCTTTTTCAAAATCATGATCTACATCGTTATTTTTTTGAGGAACCATGTCGAGATGACCTTGCAAAACAATGGTTTTTCTATTTTCCATGCCTGGAGTAGCAGATTTTTTGATAATTACATTACCAACTTCATCAACTACAGTTTTAAGTCCTAAATTTTCACCAAAATTTTTAACAAATTCAATAATCTTACCTTCTTTTTTAGATGGACGAGGGATTTGTGTTAAATCGTAAAAATTTTTCCACAATGATTTAGGTTCTAAATTTTTTATTTCAGTACTCATATTTATTTTTTTTTTAATTATTACAAAAGAAAAATCAAAATTAAAAAAATTATGTAATCTTTCACAATTAAAATCTAAAATATAATTAAAAATGGTTACATTGTTCAATTGCTATGTTGCTATATTGCCATATTTACCTATACTTCAATAATTTACCCTGTGAACTGCGAAGCACTCACGAACACCTTATAAATAAAATGATTGGTGAGTAAATAATTTATAAGCTCACTAAAAACGTCATTTTTATTAAAATTAAACGCAAATAATTATTTAATCCCGAACCATCGGGATAAAATTGTTACATTGCTAAATTGCTTTTATATAACAATCAGCCAAAAATCAGTCAAAGGACTAATAAACTCTGACAAGTTTTAACAATTTAACAATTTATTTATTTATTATCTTTCAATTCTTTAAAAGTGATATATCGTTGATCGTAAAGAATGCTCAAAAATTTACCAACTCTTTCTTCAACAGGTTCAATTTCCTTGTCTAATTCTGTTTGTAAAACTTCACAAATATCTTTAACATTTTTATTACCATCAATTTGAAGCCATGCAGCTGTACCTAACTTATCTAATTTAATATTAAAGTCTTTAGATTTAGTAGCGGGGATACAGAATTTAGCTAATTTTTTGTTTTTGAATTTTGGTACAATTAATGATACTTTTCCCTCGTCGTCAATAGTATGTTCATGCATACGAACAGGGATGAGTTCTAAAAAGTCAATATTTTTTAATATTTTTCTTCTTTGAAAAAAATTTAATGCCATAATTATTATCTTTTAAAGATTATCTACAATAAAATTAGTCATTCTGGTAAATAAATGTAATCTTGTGTTACCACCGTAAATACTATGATTACGATTAGGGTAAAACTGCATTTCAAATTGTTTATTTGCCTGGACTAACTTTTCAATTATCTCAACTGAATTTTGGACATGAACATTATCATCAGCAGTACCATGACATATTAATAATTTGCCTTTTAATTTATCAACATAATTAATAGGTGAATTATCATCGTATCCTTTAGGATTTTCCTGTGGTGTGCGCATAAATCGTTCGGTATAAATATTATCGTAATAACGCCAGTTAGTAACCGGAGCAACAGCAATACCTGCTTTAAAATAATCTGCACCTTTAGTCATACAGAGAAGCGTCATAAAACCGCCGTAACTCCAACCCCAAATGCCAATACGAGCAGAGTCAACATAAGGTAATGAACCAAAATATTTTGCTGCTTCAATCTGGTCAATAGTCTCATATTTACCAAGTTGCAGGTAAGTCATTTTACGAAATTCTTCACCTCTGGCACCTGTTCCTCTTCCATCAACGCAAGCAACAATATATCCTTTTTGTGATAGAAGCTGATTCCATCCGAAACTCCAGCTGTCAATCGCTTTCTGCGAGTTAGGACCACTGTATTGTGTCATTAATACAGGATATTTTTTATTCTTATCAAAATTGTATGGTTTTATAATCCATCCGTTTAACTCAACATTTTCAGATGTTTTAAAAGTAAAAAATTCTTTTGTATTATATTTATATGATTTTAATGTATCTTTTAATTGATGATTATCTTCTAAAACACGAATCAATTTTCCTTTACTGTTATTTAAAGTTACATAATTAGGTGTTGATACATTTGAGAAATAATTTATGTAATACTTAAATCCTTCACTAAACACAGCATCGTTGGTACCTTCTTGTGATGATAATTTTTTCTTTTCTGTTCCGTCAATATTAATTGAATAGACATTTCGTCTCAATGGTGATGTTTCTGCAGATATGTAATAAATAAGTTTATTCTTACTGTCGTAACCAAGATAATTTGTAACATCCCAATTACCTTTTGTTACTTGTCTAACCAGGGAGCCATTAATATTATAAAAGTAAATATGTAAGAACCCGCTTTTTTCGCTTGTTAAAATAAAATGCTTGTTATCTTTTAAGAAAATAAAATTATCAAAATTAACCTCATCAATATAATATTTATTTTCTTCAGTATAAATAACTTTTGAATTTCCTTCATCAGCATCATCTAAAAGTATTTCAACTTTATTTTGAAGTCGGTTTAAACGGATTATACTTAGAATATTATTTTGATGTGTCCATCTTATTCGGGGAATATATTGATCGGTTTCGTCGCCAATATCCATTTTGGTAGTTTTTGCAGATTTTAAATTGAAAACATGAACAGAAACAATTGAATTATCCTCACCGGCTTTTGGATATTTAAAAGCATAGTTTTCAGGATATAGAGCATTTTTTTTAATATCAGGGTGTGAACCTTCAAAAAGTGTCATGTTAAACATTTTAACTTTACTTTCGTCGAATTTGCAATAAGCGAGATAATTACCTTCAGGCGACCATTCAAAGGCTCTGTTATACTCAAATTCTTCTTCATAAACCCAGTCAGGCGCACCATTTATAATTTTGTTGAATTTACCATCATCAGTAATTTGTTTTTCAGTTCCATCAACAATGTTTTTAATAAAAATATTATTATCTCTCACAAAAGCAATGTGAATGCCATCTGGCGAAAAAGTGGCAATACGTTGTTTGCCATTTGTTGAAACAGGAATAAGTTTTTCAGTATTTAAATCCCAAATAAAATAATCGGCTGTAAACGAGCGTCTATATATTCTTTCACGATTGATATAAAAAAGAATTTTTGTTTCGTTGTGGTTAAACTCATAATTTGTTATAGATTTAATTGTATCGTTATTAATTTGGTCAATATTGAAGATAGCAGCAACTTTTTTACCTGTTTTATAACTGTACTCTAAAATTTCTTTTCTTTTTTCGAGAACAGTATAATGCAAGCCATCGTTCATTGACATTAAGCCATAAACTGATTTTGGATAGAAAGTATATTTTCCCCAAATATCCTGAAGAGTTATTTTATTATATTTCTCATTATCAATTTGAGGAAAAACAATATTGTTAAACAATAAAACAATTAACAATAAAAATACTTTTTTACAATTAGTCATTATCAAAATTTATAAAATTAATGGTTAAAAAAATTATTTGTCAAAGTTTTAAAAAATTTCATGAATAAAAAAACATTAAGTCAAAAAAAATTAAAAAATTACTTATGGATTAATCCCGAAGCATCGGGATTAATCCAATTAAATATCTGAAGTTTCGGAGTAGATTTAACATTAAAAGAGGGCATCTGCTTCGATTTTTTTAAAAAGCCAAATAAAAATCTTTTGTCAAATCTTTATATTGCTGTGTATAATCGTGTCGTTTATTTTTTTCAATTATTAATGTCTGTTCTTTATATTTAATTTTTTCTCTTCTTAGTTCAATTAATGCTCTTTTAAATTCTTTGTCAGGAATTGGTTTAATTTTTAAGATTTTATTACAATAAAAATTATAATCCTCAGCCATGCTAATAAAATCATGAGTTTGTTCATAAGGCAAGATTAAACAAAAAAGACCTTTTACAGTTAGTAATTTGTCAACTCCTGCAAGCAGTTCGCTATGGGTTATCAGGTTATTATGTCGTGCATTTGTTCTTTCAATAGTATTTGCTTTGAACGAATTAATAAAATAAGGTGGGTTTGTTACAACTAAATCATAAACAAATGATTTGTCATTATAAAAATCTTGGAAAGAAATATTAAATACCTTAATCCTGTTTCTCCAGTGCGAATTCAAAATATTTTCTTTTGCTTGTTTATACGAATTTTTATCAATCTCTATTGCATCAATATAAGCCTTTGACCTTTGAGCGAGCATTAAACTAATTAAACCTGTGCCTGTTCCGATATCAAGAATTTTTGTTGAAGCATTACAATCAGCCCAAGCGCCAAGCAGTACACCGTCAGTGCCAACTTTCATGGCACAATTATTTTGTTTAATAATAAACTTCTTAAATATAAAATAATCGTTTGACATAAGATAAAAAAAAATTAAAATACAAAATATTATTGCAATAGTGTTTATTTTATGAATATATTGTTATTTTGCTAAATTGCTAAATTGTTTTATCGTTAAATGGTTAAATGGTTATTTTCTATAATTACTTATATTTCAACCCGAACATAGTCAGCGATTTTCTATTGCTGATTTACTATTGATTATTTGTTTTTAGCATGATGAATTTCAATGACTTAATGTTTAAAAATCTAAAATAAAATATAACATTATAAAGCTATTAACCAATGTGTTAGCGAGCAATAGACAATAATCAATAGTCAATAGAAAATCGCTGACATAGTCGTTCCTCCTTACGGGGCAGGCAATTTATCAACCCGCCAGCCGGCGGACAGTTTTTATTATGCAACTAAGCGAAGCGATCTCACGCCTGCCCTGAAGATTAATCATAAGCAAAATCCTTTAGGAAACAAATTTAAAAATTAATAATAATGTGAGTAATATCAATAATAATGCAGATTATAGAGCTTTCTTTTAGACACTAATTAATATTTTTTGAAACATAAAATTAATATAAAACGTAATACATAGAGTATAAAAAAATATTTTTAGTTAATATTTTTTTATATATTTTTGCAAAACTAAAAATTCATCTATGCTTTTATATTTCTTAAAAGGTTTAATTGTTGGAATTGCAGTTTCTGCACCAATGGGGCCCATTGGCGTTTTATGTGTACAAAAGACTGTTAATAAAGGGAAAACATTAGGCTTTTATTCGGGATTAGGTGCTGCTACGGCTGATACTTTTTATGCAATAATTACTGCATTTGGTCTTACTTATATAACTAATTTTTTACTCAGACATCAATTATATTTTGAAATTATAGGTATATCTGTTCTTTTAGCTTTAGGATTAAAAATGTTTTTTTCAAATCCTGTTAAACAATATAAAATTAATCGACAAAACCAAAAAAAAGGCGTTTTCGGCGATTACATTTCAATATTTTTTCTTACTATATCAAACCCTTTAACAATAATTTTTTACGGGACTGCTTATGCCGCTTTAGGATTAATTGGTGATAATAGCACAGGAGGTTCCTCTTATTTATTAATAGCAGGAATATTTACCGGTGCAACTCTTTGGTGGTATTTCTTAACCTCAATAGTTAATGTCTATAGACACAAATTCAGATTAAAAGTTATTTGGCATATTAACAGAGCTTCAGGTATTGCTATTATTATACTTTCGTGCGTTGCAATATTTCAGTTCTTTATAAAATAGAACTAATTTAAAATCACCCCGTCTTTTATAGTAAGTATTCTATCTGACATTTGAGCCAATTCTTTATTATGAGTAACAATAACAATTGTTTGATTATATTTGTCTCGTAAAGAAAAAAACAATTTATGTAATTCTTTTTTATTTTTACTATCTAAATTTCCTGAAGGCTCATCAGCTAATATTACCGAAGGGTTATTAATTATTGCTCGTGCAACAGCCACACGTTGTTGCTCCCCTCCAGATAATTCACTTGGTTTGTGATTTAATCTATTATCTAAACTTAAAAAATGAAGAATATCTTTAGCTTTTCTCTCTGCTTCTTTTTTTGAAATATTTGAGATAAAAGCAGGAATACAAACATTTTCTAAAGCTGTAAATTCAGGTAACAATTGATGAAACTGAAACACAAAACCAATATTTGTATTTCTAAATTTTGCTATTTTTTTTTCCGTTAAAGAATCAACATCAATATTATTAATATATATTTTACCCGAATTTGGTTTTAAAAGAGTTCCAATTACTTGTAATAACGTAGTTTTACCTGCACCACTTGCGCCAACAATAGCAACAATCTCTCCTTTTTTAATATCAATATCAATACCCTTTAATACTTCAAGTCCGGAAAATGATTTTTTTATTTTCTCTACTTTAATCATAAACAATTAAAAATTAATAACAATGAGTCTGCTCCGAAAAGCCGATAATCGGCTAAAAATTGTCCGACTAACGGCGTATAGTTTTTGGAGTAGTCTCAACAATATTTCAATTAAAAAACTATCTAACCAATTATCACAAAATAAATATACACAATATAAACAAATAAAAGTATAATACCTTTAAACCGTGTTAATACAGATTTGTTTAAAGGAAGTAAACACAGAAAAAGGACTATTGATATTCCAAACATCCAGTAAAAGTCATATTCCATAACTTTAAAAGGTATGTTAATGGTTTTTATAATTGATGTTATTCCAAGAACACCAAGAATATCGACTATGTTTGAGCCAATAACTGTTCCTATTGAAATATCCGTCTGCTTTCTCATTGCAGCAATCACAGCAGTTGCCAATTCTGGTACACTAGTACCAAAAGCTATTACAGTTACAGCAATTACCCTTTCGCTAACTCCTAAGTTACTTGCAATTTTAACAGACCCCTTTATCAACCAATCTGCTCCATAATATAATCCTACTGATGATATTAAAATTAGTATAATTGATTTTATTAATGAAATATCCGGTTTATTATATAATTCATTTGATTGTTTCGCCTCTTTTCTTGATTGATAAATTGTAAAAGAAATAAAAAAGAACAGCAAAATAATAAAAATAACACCTTCGAGAGTTGATAAATTATTATTTATATATATAAACACATAAAGCAAGATGCCTGAAAGCATCATTATAAGCCAGTCGAATGGTACAGACTTTTTCTTTAACGGGATAGGTAATAAAATAGCTGCAAAACCTAATACCAATGCAACATTAGCAATGTCAGAACCAATAATGTTACCAACAGAAATTTCAGGATGTCCTTTTAATGCTGCATCTAAACTAACTAATAACTCCGGAGCTGATGTGCCAAAAGCAACTACTGTTACACCAACTACAAGAGTAGATATTTTAAAATGATAGGCAAGAGCTACACCACCATTAACTAAATACTTACCACTAAAGTATAAAACTATTAAACCTGATATTAGCAACAGGTATTCCATATAAATTTCCTAATAATAAAAATTTCTTAAAGATATAAAAAAAAGAGTTTGCAAAAATAAAAAAGTCCTAACAAAATTGTTAGGACTTTTTAAAATATATAATATACTATCTTCTCTTTCTAATTTTCTTTGTTGAACCTACAATCTTAATAGTATCGTAAACAACAGGAGAAGCAATAAATAATGATGAATAAGTACCTACAACAACACCAATTAACATTGCAAATACAAAACCTCTAATTGTTTCACCACCAAAAAGGAATACTGATAATAATACAATAATTGTAGTAAATGAAGTAATAAGTGTACGACTTAATGTACTGTTTAAAGCCTTATTCACAACATCAATTCTTTTATGTTTTTTATGTAAAGTGTTAAATTCTCTAACACGGTCGAAAACAACAACAGTATCATTAATTGAGTAACCAATAACTGTTAATAGTGCCGCAATAAACGATTGGTCAATCTCAAGAGAGAATGGCAAGAAGCTATAAGCTATTGAGAAAATACCAAGTATTATAGAGACATCATGAACCAACGCCAAAACAGCTCCAAGTCCATATTGCCAGTTATTAAATCTTATTAAAATATATAAAAATATTGCGATTAATGAGAAAATAATTGAATACATTGCTGATGTTTTAATGTCATCGGCAATAGTTGGACCAACTTTTTCAGAACTCATTCTATGATTTTTAATAAAATCTCTAAAAGTAATATTGTCTTTTAATTTCGATTTTAATCCTTCATACAATTTAGCCTCAACAACATCGTCAACATCAGGATCATCAATTCCTGAAATAGCTCTTGTTTCGGCAATATCTGTTGCACTCGGCTCGTCAGCATCAATTAAATATTTTGTTGTAATCTTAACTTGATTGCTCTCCCCAAAAGTTTTTACTTCAGGAGCTTCACCGTAAACTTTCATTAATTTATTTTGAACATCAACAGTATTAACATCATTATCGAAACGAACTATATAAGATCTACCTCCGGTGAAGTCAACGCCTTTATTTAATCCGCGAGTAAATAAAGAAACAATACCAATTAAGATGATTATACTTGAAATAACATAAAATATTTTTCGTTTCCCGATAAAATTTATGCGTGTATTATTAAAAGCATTATCAGTTAATTTAATTGAGAAATTAATTTTCCACTTTTTATCTAAGAACCATTCAAATATTAA
>JAUVJB010000225.1 GCA_030592465.1 Bacteroidota bacterium
AAAATACAATTTATTGTAACTATATTGCACGAACCAAAACTGTTAATTTTTGATGAGCCTTTTACCGGTTTCGACCCAATTAACACAAACATTATTAAAAATGAGATATTAAAATTGAAAGAGAATGGTGCTACCGTAATCTTCTCAACTCACAACATGGGTTCTGTTGAAGAACTTTGCGACCATATTGTATTAATTAACAACTCGAAAAAAATTCTCGACGGTCAAATTGATGATATCAGACAACAATATAAATCAAACACTTATGAAATTTCATTCACCGGGAATTTAGAAAATTTTAAAGCTAACATTAATAGTGATTTTGAAATTGTTAATACTGATTTTAATAATAATCTTAATGAAAATGAAGTTCGTATTAAACTTAATAACGGTTCAACTCCAAATGATTTGTTATCAATGGTATTGCCAAAAGTTGAAATAAAATCATTTAATGAAGTTATACCAAGCATGAATGATATTTTTATTAAAGTTGTTGAAGAAAAAAAATCTGCAATTTAGATTTGAGATTTAAGATTTGAGAGTTTTGCATACTATTAAATATTAAATAATTACAAAAATATAAACAGATGAATAAAATTATTCTGATAATAAAACGGGAATATTTATACCGCGTAAAAAAGAAAACTTTTATAATAATGACACTGATTGGTCCGTTGTTATTTGCTGCGTTAATGATATTACCTGCATGGATAGCTCAATTGGAAGATACCGAAGAGAAAACTATTGCTGTTATTGATAATTCTCAAATATTTGACAAAACGAAATTTTCTCAAAAAGCTGTTAATAATATTATTGATAAATATCAAAAATCAATAAACAAAATAATTTCTAATGAGCAGTTTGGAAAGAGAAAAGTTATTAATTCTATTATTGATAATTCAAAAATCTCAATTAATAATATTTTTATTAATGATACTATTATTAATAAAACGGAAATTAATACTTTTCTCGACAGCGCAAAAACATCAATAACTCAACTTATCGACAATAAAAAAACCGTGCATGAAATTGACACAACTTTAACACATCAAAAACTCACGATTAATTTCATTATCAATCAATTCTCACATCTAAAAAACAAATTACCTGATACAGATTATTTAAAATTTCGTTTTATCAATTCAACTTATGAGAAAACAAAAAAGGATTTTGCAGAATCAAATTATTATGGTTTGCTGCTAATTCCTGAAAATATTCTGAAATCAAATAAGGCTCAATATTATTCTGAAAAAGATATTACTCTCGGCATTAAATCACATATCTCAAACTCTATTGAAAAAGAAATAGAAAGACAAAAATTCAAAGCTGAAGGTATTGACGAAAATGTTTTAAAAACGATTAAAACAAATATCAATGTTCAGAGTATTAAATGGACTGAAACCGGTGAAGAAAAAGAAAACGGTCCTGAGATTAAAATGATTATCGGATATGTAAGCGGATTTTTGATTTACTTATTTATTTTCATGTTTGGTGCTCAGGTAATGAGAGGTGTTATTGAAGAAAAAACAAGTAGAATTATTGAGGTAATAATTTCATCGGTTAAACCGTTCCAACTTATGATGGGTAAAATTGTTGGCATTGCGTTTGTCGGGCTGACACAATTTTTACTATGGGTAATTTTAACTATTCTTATTGTAAGCGGAGTAAAATTAGCGGTTTTCCCTGAAAAAGACGCATCTCAACTAAAAGCACAAACAGAAATTATTTCATCGGCAAACTCAATGCAAACGATTCAAACAATGCAGCCATCGGACGCTGATGCCGGTTTATCTGAAATAAAAAATATTTTTGGCTCAATTGAAAATATTAATTTTGGTGTGATACTTGGTAGTTTTCTTTTCTATTTTCTTGGCGGATATTTGCTTTACGCAGCGCTTTTTGCAGCAGTTGGTTCTGCTGTTGACAGTGAAGCCGACACGCAACAATTTATGCTACCAATAACAATACCGTTAATACTCGCAATAATTGTAATGATGAATGCTATTCAAACACCGGATAGTCCAATTGCATTTTGGTTTTCAATAATACCATTTACATCGCCGGTAGTGATGATGGTTCGTATTCCTTTTGGTGTTCCATATTGGCAATTATTTTTATCAATGGGCTTATTAATTGTTACATTTATTGCATGTACTTTGCTTGCTGCAAAAATTTATCGTACAGGTATATTAATGTATGGTAAAAAAATTAGTTATAAAGAACTTTGGAAATGGCTTCGTTATAAAAGTTAAAAAAATGGTTAAATTGTGAAATTGTGAAATTGTTGAATTGTTAGATTGTGAAATTGTTGAGATACAAATAATATGGGAAATAACAATTTAGCAACAATGGTGCAAGCGTCTCGCTTGTGCCTCTCACATCGTGAGTTTTTATGCAGACATGGTATAACAATAAAGGAATATAACAATTTAGCAATATATTTATCCTAAAAAATAATCTGTATCGCAATAATAGTTGTACTTTAAAATTTCTCGCAAATACTTCAAATAATGTCAAAAATATTAATAATAGACGATGAAAAAAGTATAAGAAACTCACTTAAAGAGATTCTTGAATACGAAAAACATCAAACTGTTTTGGCTAACGATGGTGTTGAAGGCATCAACTTAGTTAAGCAAAATGATTTTGACCTTATACTTTGTGATATAAAAATGCCAAAGATTGACGGCATTGAAGTTCTTGAACATATAATGAAAATTAATCCTGAAATACCGGTTATAATGATTTCAGGACACGGAAATATTGAGACTGCTGTTGAAGCAATAAAAAAAGGTGCCTTTGATTTTATTGAGAAACCTCTTGACTTAAACCGACTATTAATCACAATACGTAATGCTACCGACAAATCAAATTTAATTGTTGAAACAAAAAAACTAAAACAAAAAATTAGTCGTAAATATGAGATGATTGGTAATTCTGATTCAATTGTTAAGATAAAACAAATGATTGCCAAAATTGCACCGACCGATGCTAAAGTTTTAATTACCGGCGATAATGGCAGCGGCAAAGAAGTTGTTGCACATTGGATTCACGAACAAAGCAAAAGAGCTAATCAACCGTTTGTTGAAGTTAATTGTGCCGCAATACCTTCCGAATTAATTGAAAGTGAGCTGTTTGGACACGAGAAAGGTTCTTTTACCTCTGCCAACAAACAACGTATAGGGAAATTTGAACAAGCAGAAAACGGCACATTATTTCTTGATGAAATTGGCGACATGATTTTGTCTGCACAATCGAAAGTGTTAAGAGCATTAGAAGAAAACATAGTATATCGCGTTGGTGGTGATAAAAAAATAAATGTTAATGTTAGAATAATTGCAGCTACAAACAAAGATTTAAAAAAAGAAATTGAAAAACACAATTTTAGAGAAGACCTCTATCACCGCCTAAGTGTTATACTTATTGAAGTGCCATCGCTGAACGAACGTAAAGATGACATCCCTTTATTAGCAGATTATTTTATTCAAAATATTTGCGACGAATACAAAATGCATAAAAAAATTATTACCGATAAAGCTATTGATGAGCTTAAAAAAATTAACTGGACAGGTAATATTCGTGAATTCCGTAATGTTATTGAGCGACTTATCATTTTATGCGACAACTCAATTACTGACAACGATGTTGTAAATTTCGCACATCCTTTGGGGAAATAGGTTGGTATATTAAAAATTAATTCTTGTTAATTCTTAACGACGAAGTCAGAGACTTCGCCGAGCGAGGGATAAATCAAAATTTATCTATATATTCAAATATTGGTTTTGAATATTTTCTTTTATGTTTTTCTTCATTATATAATGATAACAAATCGTCTTTTCTGTTTTGATAATAAGAAATGTCAGATGAATAAGTAAGAGTTAATAACGACTTTCTTTCATTTTTTGCAACTTTACATAACTCATTTAAAAAATTCAATGACCTGATTTCTTGGTCAAGAAGTTCTTCTTCAACTGCATAGAATGATTCTTTTTGACTTAAACGGATAATTAGATAAGATAAAGTATCTTGTCTGTCTGGTATCTCAGATTTAGTCTTTGGATTTTTATGAACTACGTCCTTTATTAATTTCCATTTTTCTTGACTTTGTTCGACTAATTTATCATAATATTTTAATGTTGTGACAAAATTAGAATATTCAATTTCTTTTTTATTAAAATATATTTGTATAATCAAAAAAACAAGTGATAGTAAGGTAATTAAAGAAATTGAAATTTGAACATAATCTGAAACTCCCATGATTAAATTTTATTAAAAATAGATTCCTCTGACGTAGTCATAATATAAACGAATTTATGAATTCTTAGAACAATTTCGTCAAAAGACTCTATATTCTATTTTAAATTTTCTTTCATTTCCGAAGACCATCGTCATTGAAAATTCTCTTTATATATACGAAATAGAATCATATAAAAATTCCATTTACAACATTTAGACCGTATTATTAACTATAAATTTTTATAACTTTTATTTCACTTTTTTCCTAATATTTTCAAATGTACAAAATATTAATAAATAATCCAAGAATTTCAGATTTGGAAATCTGAAATTCTTGCTTGTTTTTATTAATTCTTATACGACGAAGTCAGAGACTTCGCCTAGCAAGGGCTATTATTATTAAATCCTTTTCAGGATTTTTAATTGCTGTTTAACCCTGGAAATTAATCAAAAATTTTTGATAGAATCAAAACTCGTTACAAAAAAAATTACTAAAATTACATAATAGCTCAAATTGCCTTCTTAATAAACAATTCGCCACTTTTGGTTTAGCCCAACATCAAATAAAAGCTGTAGAAGACTTTGCTCTACAGTACTTTTATATTCTTAGGTGTTAGGCTCTGGTCTTTTTCCTTATCTTAATAAAAATCTTTAATTCTTAAATACTTATTAATGTATTGTATTTTTTCTTG
>JAUVJB010000128.1 GCA_030592465.1 Bacteroidota bacterium
AATTATTTTCTAAGCGTGTTTTAATCGGGTTTATATTAGGTGGACTTGCGGGTTTCTTATATTATTATTTTGTTGGTTGCAAATCCGGTTCTTGTTCTATAACATCGAGTCCTATAAACAGTACATTGTTTGGAATAGTATTTGGAATTGTAATAGCATACTAACTACTTACAGCCTCATCAATAGCTTGCAACAATAAATTACTTATATTTTCAATTTCCTCATCTGTAATTATTAATGGAGGTGCTATTCTAAATGCGTTATCACAAAAAAGGAACATATCGAAAATAATACCTTTTTGAATGCAAATCTCATGAAGTTTCGCAACTTGCTCGGCATTTTCCAACTCTACTGATAGAAACAGTCCTTTACCCCTAATTGTCTTTATTGCCGTATGCTTTAAATATTTTTTAAATAATTCGCCTTTACGATTAGCTTCACTAGCAAAATTTTCTTCTAAAATAATATTTAACGAAGCAAGAGCAGCAGCACTTGAAACAGGATGCCCGCCAAAAGTCGTAATATGCCCTAATGCAGGATTAAATTTTAAAGTATCCATAATTTTCTTAGAAGATACAAAAGCTCCTATTGGCATACCGCCTCCCATCGCTTTAGCAATAGCCATTATATCAGGAATAATATTAAATTGTTCGAAAGCAAAAAGAGTACCTGTGCGACCAAATCCGGTTTGAACCTCATCAAAAATTAACAAAGTTCCTGTTTCGTTGCATCTATTTCGTAATTTTAACAAAAAATCATCTTTGGGAACAATAATGCCGGCTTCGGCTTGAATTGGCTCAACTACTACGCAAGCTGTTTTATTTGTTATATTTTTAAGTTGATTGGCATTATTAAATTCTAAAAATTTTATATCAGGCAATAACGGACGATAAGATCTTTTTAATGATTCATCGCCTAATATGCTCAATGCACCATGTGTGCTGCCATGATAAGCTTTTTTAAAAGCAATTATTTCAGAACGATGAGTATAACGCTTTGCTAATTTTAATGAGCCTTCAATGGCTTCACTTCCTGAATTAACAAAATAAACACTATCTAACTTTTTTGGCAAATTCTCGGTTAGCAATTTTGCATATTGCACTTGTGGTGTCTGAACATATTCACCATAAACCATTAAATGCATGTATTTTTCTGCTTGTTCTTTCACAGCTTTCACTACTTTAGGATGGCAATGACCAACATTACTAACAGAAACCCCTGATACTAAATCAATATATCTTTTCCCGCCTTTAGCATATAAATAAATACCTTCGGCTCTTTCTATCTCTAATAATAAAGGTGCTGATGACGGCTGTGCAACATGTTGCAAAAATAATTGTCGTTGTGAAATCATATAAAAAATATTAAATGGGAATGGTTCAAAAAATTGTAAAATCAAAAAAAGCCACCCCAATACACTTCGCCCCGGTACGCTCCGCTACGGGGTAAACTACGGGGCAGGCAGATTATTCATTAAATTATTTAATTTTATATGTATTCATGAGGGCTCCGTTGTTCACAGATTTTTAACCCCAAACATCAAAATAAATTTGTAATAATTCGTGTAATTCGTGTCAACTTTTTTCAATCCGTCAGCTGGCGGATAAATATCTTTTAAAAATGAACTCATTAAATTAAATTTAAATCGCTCATTAAATTATCCTTAAACGATTTTCCAATAGGAATTACTTTATCTCCTGTTTTAGTTTTATAAACTATAGTATTATCTTCAATAATCCCTATTTGATTGACATTAACTATATATGAACGGTGAACGCGTTTAAAAATATTTGAAGGTAATTTATTAACTATCGACTTCATAGTGAAATGAATAGTATATCTACTGTCAAAAGTGCTTACAATCACATAGTTTTCAAGAGCTTCAATCCACAAAATATCATCATATTTTAAATTAACCAATGTCGAATTTTTGCTTTTTATAAAAATCTGATTATTTTTTTCAACAATATAATTCTTCTCATTAAAAATTTTATATGCTTTATTTACCGATTTATAATAACGTTGTAAAGAAATAGGTTTAAGCAAATAGTCAACAACATCATATTCAAACGCTTCGAGAGCATATTTTTCCTGACCTGAAATAATAATTATTTGAGGTGGATTTTCAATGGTTTTTAAAAATTCAAGACCTGTCATTTCAGGCATCTCAACATCAAGAAAAATTAAATGTATTTCTTCATCACCTGAGAAAGCATTCATTGCATCTAAAGCATTTGAATACGAATCTATCAAAGTTAAAAAATCAGTTTTTTTCACAAATTCTTCTATTACTTTTCTTGATAGTTTGTCGTCATCAATAATTATACAGTTCATAACTATTTTTATTTATTAAATATGGCTATTTATCAATTAATATCCAAAGATAATCAAAAAATTAATAAATTGTTAAATTGCTATAACATTAATAAAAAATTACAACTATTCTCATGGTTAATAAATAAATTATTCATATTGTTGAAACCTTTTAGAGTCAGAAGTACATGGAAGAGTTAGGTTTGTGGCAACTTTTTTCAATACCGAAACATCAGGATAAATGTCTTTTTAGAGGATACTTATCAAACATTTATATACATATATCAAATAAATTATTATTTTACATTATTTTTTTGTAATTTTATATTATTAATTATTTTTAGAACCATGAAAAATAAATTCAAAATATTATTAATCATAATATTATATTTTTCGGCAAATAGCATCACTCTTGCTTCAAACAAGGATTATCACACTTATATGCAAGTTGTTGATTCCAGTGCCACTTATTTATGGTCCAATTCCGGCGACAATTGGGATAATTGCAGTTACTATTATTATAAATACGACAGTTTAGCAAATAGAACTGAATATTTACGCAAATATTTTGACACTTATAATAGCATATGGTTCAACGAAACCAAAAACAATATTTCGTATAATAATTATGGAAATATTAATAATCTTGTTTTACAAAAATGGGACACCTTAAATAATATATGGGAAAACTCATCTCACGACACAATTTATTTTGATGATACCAACAATGAAATATCTGAAAAACTTTCTCTATGGGACACTTCATCTAATAATTGGATTAATCAAAATTATAGAATATCATTATATAGCGACAATCAACTTTTAAGAGATACTATAAAAAGTTGGGATACAGCTTCAAATAAATGGATTAATAATGTGTATAATGATTATGTGTATGAAACAAATTCAATGAATGTTACATCTTTTTTATGGGATACAACTATTAATGAATGGGTAAATAATGAAAATAATTTTTATACCTATAATGATGCCGGTAAAGAAACAGAACTAATTTTACAAAAATGGGATACAACAGGCAATGAATGGATAAATAATTTTCGATATTCTTTATCATACAATGCTGATAATAAAAAAACAGAATACCTTTTTCAAATAAATGATACTTCAACACAGAACTGGATAAACTGTTATAGAGATACTTTAGTTTACGATGAAACCGGAAACAATACAATATTCTTATCACAAATATGGGATGAAGAAACAGAAACATGGACAAACAAATCAAAAAGCATCCGCCAGCTGGCAGATAAAAAAAATAATATTACTGATGAAATATCATATAATTGGAATAACGAAACTGAAGTTTGGGATAATTATTCTAAAATTGAATATTTTTGGTCAGAAATTGAATGCCTTTTAACCGCTTCAATTACAGATAGCACAAATATTTTATGTTATGGCAACAATAATGGAACCGCTACCATTACTGCAAGTGGTGGTATCCAACCTTTCTTGTACCAATGGGACGATAATTTAAACACTACATCTCCTACGGTGTCCAATCTTTCTGCTAATATTTATTACCATGTAGTGGTTACAGATTCTGTTCAATGCGAAGCAACAGACAGTATAATATTAAGCCAACCTGATGAATTGCTAATTGAGTTTTCAAATAGCACCAATGTTTCTTGCTTTGGTTTCAACAATGGTTCTGCATCAATTACTGTTACCGGAGGAACAGAACCTTACATTTATCAATGGGACGATGGCGGAACTTCAAATACTTCGTCAGTTTCAGAATTAGCAGCTAACATATATTACCATATGTCTGTAACTGATAATAATGGATGTACTACAATTGACAGCATTATTTTATCAGAACCTGAAAAAGTTGTTACAAGCTCAATATCCGGAACTACTTCCGTTATTGAAGATGATATTGCTGTTTATTATATTTTCGAAACAGCTAACTCTGTTTACAACTGGGGTGTTGAAGGTTGCGAAATTTTAAACGGACAAGGTACTGATTCTATTTCTGTTAATTGGCAAATTGTCGGAACCCACGAAATATCTGTCGTTGAAACCGCTGAAAACGGCTGCGATGGTGATACTGTAAAATTAAGTGTTACTGTTGGTGCAAATGATATTACAGACTTTAATAACTTAAAAGATGTTTTTACATATCCAAATCCTTTTAAAAATTTTACAACAATATATTTACCAAATAACAGAAAATATGACAAAATTGATGTTATTAATATACAAGGCAGAATCGTAAAATCGTTAAAACATATTACCCAAAACAAAGTTACTTTGACAAATGAAAATTTACTTCCCGGGTTGTATTACTTAAGGATTGTAAGTAAAAACAAAACTTATACACAAAAAATTGTGCTCGAATAAATATTCTAAACTATAGTGAAAATTTTTTGATTTTAGATTTACCCTGTTGAATAATCCCGAACAATCGGGATTATTCAACAGGATGAATTTTCCTACCAACTAATAATCAATACCAAAACGTTGAGATTAAATCTAATTCGCCAGTTGACGAAATAAAAATTTACTTGCGGATTTAAGATAACATAATAAGGTGTACATTTTTTACAGCTATTTTATGTTATTGCAAACCAATATCAACAAAATTATAGACGAATCTATTTTTATAATAGCTAATATCATTGAAAAATTGCTTTTTTTAAAAAAAAAAATTAAAAAAAAATATTTTTTTAAAAAATTTTAATATTTTATAAACTGCTGTTAATCAGTGTATAATAAATATTTTTACTTTACATTAAATTTATAAACACCTTACTGTTTAATAAAAAGATGTAATATTTTTTGTTATTCAAAAAAATTATATAAATTTACATCTGAGTTTTAAAATAATATTAACTATTTATTAACCTAAATTTTTTAGTTTTATGAGAAAATTTACAATGCTGCTTGCATTACTGGCCTTTATCGGAGTACAAGCAGTTAATGCACAAAACAGAAAAATCACAGGTACAGTTACCAGCATAGACGATGGTAGCACATTACCTGGTGTGTCAGTTGTGGCAAAGGGTACTACGATTGGTACTACTACCGACATTAACGGTAAATACCTATTAGAAGTATCAAAAGATGTTACAACTTTAATTTATTCTTTTGTCGGTATGAAAACAAAAGAAATTACTCTTGGCGCCTCTAATGTTGTTGACGTTCAACTTGAGACCGAAACAATTGGTGTTGACGAAGTTATTGTTACAGCTATTGGTGTTCCAAGGGCACAGAAAACTATTGGTTACTCTGCAACTACTGTAAAATCTGATGAATTTGCAAACAAAGCACAAATATCTGCAATGAATGCACTTCAGGGTAAAGTAGCCGGAGTATCAGTTACATCCGGAGGAGGAACACCCGGTGCTTCTACAAAAGTAATTATTAGAGGTTATTCTTCTGTAACAGGTTCGAATAATCCATTATATGTAATTGATGGTACTCCTATTGATAATACTGCTAGAACTTACGGCGGTTTGGACTTTGGAAACGGTGCTAGTGATATTAACCCTAATGATATTGAAAGCATGTCGATTCTTAAGGGTGCTGCTGCAACTGCACTTTATGGACCAAAAGGTGCTAATGGTGTTATAATGATTACTACTAAAAAAGCAAAAGCAGGTGAAAAGTTAACTGTTGAGTATAATGGTTCTTTTACCGGATCTGATGTACTTCGTTTACCACAAATGCAAAATGTTTTTGGTGAAGGTTGGTCTGGTCATTGGTCTGATGATGAAAATGGTTCTTGGGGACCAAAAATGGATGGTAAAGTTAGAGCATGGGGTAACGTTTTTGACGGTGCACAACAAATAAAACCATTCGCAGCTGTTGAAGATAATTTATATGACTTCTATAATTTTGGTCAACAATTTACAAATTCAGTAAGTCTTCGTGGTGGAAATGAATCATCCACTTTTTATTTATCTTACATGAATTCTTCAGCAGATGGTATTCTCCCAACTGATATTGACAAAAACAATAAAAATATTCTTTCCTTCACAGGAACTACTGAAGGGGATAAATTAAGTGCTTCAACTTCTCTTCATTATGTAAGAACTGATGGCTCCGGTGTTCCTGATGGTTGGGGTGGATCTAATTCCGCTGCAAACGTATTTACAGAATTATTACAAATACCCCGTGATTTTTCAATAGTTGATTTTAAGGATTATGAAAATAATAAATATAATTCTCTAGATTACTATTATACACCTTATGCTTTTAACCCTTATTATGCAATAAATAATAATCAAAGTGAATTTTACCAAAACAGATTTTATGGTAATGCAACATTAAAATATGACATTGTTGATTGGTTATCTGCTACATATAGAGTTGGAGTTGATGCTTCTGCATTTAATAGAACAGACCATGAAGCAATTATGCGTTTTACACCCGGAACTCCATCAAGTAATAAAAAGGTTATTGAAAATCCGGGAATGGTTTATGAAGGAAATCGTTCTTTAACAGAATTTAATCAGGATTTCTTATTAAACTACAAATATCAAGTTAATGAGGATTTTAATTTAGATGGTATATTAGGATTTTCTTCATCAATGAGAAATTACAAACTTTTATACGGTCAAATTAATACTTTAGTAATACCAGGGTTTTATAATTTAGGTAATACTGATGGTGACAAAGATGCTTCTACATATAGATCAGAAAAAAGACGATATGGTTATTATGGCACCGTAAATCTCGGATATAAAAATTTTGCTTTTCTAGCTTTAAGTGCACGAGAAGATTATTCTTCTACCTTACCTAAAGAAAAAAACAGCTTCTTTTATCCTGCAGCAAACGCATCTTTCATTATTTCTGATATGGTTCCATCTATTCAGACTTATATTCCTTTCTGGAAAGTTAGAGCAAGTTGGGGAAAAGCAGGTAATGATGCTGATCCTTATTTACTTAATCCTATTATGGCTGCAACTGAAGTTTGGATACCTTTCAGTAGTTTGAAATTCCCAATAAATGATGTTGGAGCTTTCGAAAAAGGAAATGTAATTGGTAATCCGGAGTTAGAGCCTGAAATTACAACAGAAACAGAAATTGGTACAAATTTAATACTATTTAAAAATCGTCTTTCATTTGATGTTGCTTATTATAACAGAATATCTTCAGGACAAATCCTTAAAGTGGATATTGCTCCATCTAGTGGTTTTTCAAAACAGGTAATTAATTTTGGAGATGTTGAAAATAAAGGTATTGAATTATTAGCATCTGTTGTACCTGTTAAAACTAATAATTTTGAATGGACATTGACTGCCAATTATACAAAAAATCACAACGAAGTAACTGACTTGCCGGGAGAAGCAACTGAAATAATTCTGGCACATGCATATGGTGTAGAAATGGTTGCTATAGAAGGACAACCTATTGGCGTTTTAAGAGCACCTGATTTCTTACGTGATGATGCAGGTCATATTATTGTTAATTCTTCAACAGGAATACCTCAAGCAACTACTGAAAACACAGTAGTGGGAAATATTCAAGCAGATTATATTTTAGGTATCACAAATAGTCTTAAATATAAAAACTTTAATTTTTCTTTTAATTTTGATTACAGAAAAGGGGGAATGTTTTATTCAGGAACTGCTGATTTACACTATTTTGTAGGAAATGCTACTAAGACTGTATTTAATGACAGACAACCTTTCCTATTGCCAAATTCTGTAAAAGAAAATCCTGCTTATGATCCAACTGACGCAAATTCTCCTGAATATATAGAAAATGATGTTCCTATTGGTATGAACAATATTAATGCATATTATTATCATTCTTCTAATTTAGTTGCAAATCGTGATAGAGTTCTTTCTCGTGATTATCTTAAATTACGTGATGTTACTTTAACTTATTCTGTACCTAAGACTTTCTTAAAAAATAAATACATTAGTGATGCAAGTATTATTTTATCAGGAAGAAATCTATTACTTTGGACACCTGAAGACAATAATTTTGTTGATCCTGAAAGTACTTCATTTGGTAAT
>JAUVJB010000024.1 GCA_030592465.1 Bacteroidota bacterium
ATTACAGAGTTTTCGTTCAAGCACTACTTATAGTTTTATTCTTACCTTTTTTCTTGTCTATTATTAAAAAAACGAATATAATTATTCTTTTGCAAACATAGGATGACGTTCTATCTGTTTTTAGAGTGGACTCATTGATGTAAAATAATTACTGAATTTAAAATTAATTTAAATAGCAAAATGTTAATAAACAAAATTTGTTTTATCAAAGATTAAAAAATAGTTTTCTTAACTTTGAAAGTTTTTCCGATTTTTTTTTAAATAATATTATGGCAACAAAAAGTGTAAATTTATCCCCCACAAATAAGATAAATGATGAATTAGGAAAACTTCCTCCTCAAGCAGTTGATATTGAACAAGCAATTCTTGGAGCGCTCATGCTTGAAAAAGATGCGATTTTATCAGTTATTGATATTTTAAAACCTAATAGTTTTTATAACGATGCACACAATAAAATTTATCAGGCAATTTTAAATTTATCAATTAAATATAAAGCTATTGATATTTTAACTGTAACAGAGGCACTTAGAAATACAGGAGACTTAGATGAAATCGGTGGTCCTTTTTATATTACACAACTCACAAATCGTGTTGCATCAGCCGCCCATATTGAGTACCATGCTCGAATTGTTGCACAAAAATTTATTCAAAGAGAATTAATACGCATCTCATCTGACATACAAAAAAGAGCCTTTGATGATAGTATTGATGTTGTTGATTTATTAGATTTCTCCGAAAGTGAACTTTTTAAAGTTGCCGAAGGTAATATAAAACGCGAAACAACTAAGGTAAATGTTGTAATTCAACAGGCAATAAAACAAATTGAAGAAGCATCGAAACGTGAAGATGGTTTGGTTGGAGTACCTTCAGGTTTTACTAATATTGACAGAATAACTTCAGGCTGGCAAAATTCAAACTTGGTTATTGTTGCTGCACGTCCATCAATGGGTAAAACTGCTTTTGCTTTAACAATGGCTCGTAACATAGTTGTAGATCATAATCAACCGGTTGCATTTTTTTCGCTTGAGATGTCATCTATAGAACTTGTTAACCGTTTAATAGTCAGCGAAACAGAGTTGCCTTCTAAAAAAATAAAAAATGGCAGATTAGCTGATTACGAATGGGAGCAACTCGATTATAAGATTAAAAATCTAATTGATGCACCACTTTTTATTGATGATACTCCTGCACTTTCATTATTTGAATTTAGAGCTAAAGCACGACGATTAAAAATACAACACGATGTTAAATTAATTGTGATTGACTATTTACAGTTAATGACATTGGGAAGTGATACTAAAAGCAGTCGCGAGCAAGAGGTTAGTGCAATATCGCGTTCGTTAAAAGCTATTGCTAAAGAATTAAATATTCCTATAATTGCATTGTCCCAGTTAAATCGTTCGGTTGAAATGCGTTCCGGAGATAAGCGTCCTCAATTATCTGACCTTCGTGAATCCGGTGCTATTGAACAAGATGCCGATTTAGTTCTTTTTATTCATCGTCCTGAAAGATATGGATTAACCGAAGATAAAGACGGTAACTCATTAATTGGTCTTGCCGAAATAATTATTGCCAAACATCGTAATGGGCCTGTCGGCGATGTTAAATTGAAATTCCAAAGCGAGATGGCTAAATTTTCCGATATTGAAGGAGATTTTATGAATTCGTCCCCTGATGACAATAATATGACATTCAGTTCAAAAATAAACGATGATAATTCAGACGACAATAGTGATCTGCAAGCAAATTCAGATTTTCAAAAACAACCCTTTTAATGAATAAAAAATTTTTGATATTATTAATACTAGTTTTTACTCTTTTTAGTAAAACAGCGTTATCGGCTTTTTTATTAATTCCAATGGATGATACACAAAAAAATCATCTTAAAGCCTATGGTATAGCTTTTTGGACATTACAAAACAATGTCGAAGTTAAGTGGTTATTAAATTACCGGGGCGGAAGTTTTATGTGTGGTTTTTTTAAAGAAATTGAAACCGAGTGCATAATACGTGGCGTTAGTTATGAGATTATTGCTGATGTGCAGTCTTCAAAAATTTTGAATGATATTGCCCGCTCAGAAGTTAATATGGATGCGGTGAAATTAATAAAAGCACCTAAAGTGGCGGTTTACTCGCCAAAAAATAAATTGCCGTGGGACGATGCTGTTACACTTGTTTTAACTTATGCCGAAATACCTTATGATATTATTTATGACGAGGAAGTGTTGGGTGGAGATTTGAAAAATTATGATTGGCTGCATTTACATCACGAAGATTTTACAGGACAATACGGTAAATTTTACGGTGCTTATCATAATATGTCGTGGTATAAAAAAAGAGTACAGCATTCCGAAGAAATGACTCATAAATTAGGATTTGATAAAGTATCACAATTAAAACTATCTGTTGCACAAAAAATTAAAAGTTTTGTTGCAGCCGGAGGTTTTCTCTTTTCAATGTGTTCGGCTACTGATACTTACGACATTGCTTTGGCTGCCGAGAATGTTGATATTTGCGAATCAATGTTTGACGGCGACCCTTCCGACCCAAACATGCAGCAAAAACTTGATTTTAGCAAAACTTTTGCTTTTAAAGATTTTACTCTTGTCAGAAATCCTTATGAATATGAGTTTTCAAATATTGATGCAACAAATACACGTAAGGTTCAAAAAAATAATGATTATTTTACATTATTTGATTTTTCGGCAAAATGGGATCCTGTACCTACTATGCTTTGTCAAAATCACACCAATATTATTAAAGGTTTTATGGGGCAAACAACTGCTTTTAATAAAAAATATATAAAAACAAATGTGTTAATTATGGGTGAAAATAAAGCTGCTAATGAAGCTCGTTATATTCATGGTGAGTTTGGAAAAGGCACATGGACTTTTTTTGGCGGACACGACCCCGAAGATTATCAGCATTTTGTTGGCGACCCTCCAACAGATTTGAACCTTCATCCAAATTCTCCCGGGTATAGATTAATTTTGAATAATATTCTTTTCCCTGCCGCTAAAAAAAGAAAATTAAAAACTTAATTTTGGAGCAGACGTAAAATCCGGCAATCCCTATTATTTACGATGTTAAGCACTTTTTCGTTCATACAAAAACAAAATAAAGTATATGCAAATGCTATCAGAAGCAATGCAGGAAGCCCTGATTTGTATATCTCAGTTTCGAGTTAATTTGCTTCAAGCCTAACTCTTTGACAAAATATTATTTCGATGCAAAGCATCTTCAATAACCTCAGTAAAAATATCAGAAAAAGATAAACCCATGGTTCTTATTTGTTTTGGAAGAATGCTGTTCTTACTCATACCCGGAACAGAATTAACCTCAAGAAAATAAAGTTGCTCATTGTTAATTATATAATCAATTCGAACAATACCTTTACAATTAAGAAATTTATATATTTTCATTGATGTTTGTTTGCATTGTTGTTCAATATCTTTTGAAATTCGTGCAGGAGTAATTTCATCAGTAACGCCATCAGTATATTTAGCTTCATAATCAAAAAAATCGTTTTCGGTTACAATCTCTGTTAAAGGGAAAATATACTCATTTTTGTATGTCTTTAATAAACCACATGTTATTTCTGTTCCTTCAATAAATTCTTCAATAATGATTTCATCATCTTCATCAAAAGCTTTATTAACAGCGTTAATTATATCTTTTTTATCATAAACTTTTGAAATACCAAAGCTTGAACCTCCATTATTAGGTTTTATGAAACAAGGTAATCCAACTTTCTTAATAATATCTTTAGTATTTATTTCATCGTTTTTCCCCAGCTTTACTGTTTTTGCTGTTAAAATATCAATATCTTTTAAATACGTTTTACATACATATTTATTAAAGGTTATGGCAGTAGTTAGTTGACCTGCAGTTGTATAAGGAATGTTTAAAATATCGAAATATGCTTGTAAAATGCCATTTTCGCCGGGTGTGCCATGAATTGCAATAAACACACAGTCGAAAATAGTTTTTTTATTGTTCGTGCTAAATGAAAAATCATCTTTATTAATTATAATATCTTCGACATTGTCGCTTTTTAAAACCCATTTAGTGCCTTTAACATAAATTGTAAAAACATTGTATCTTTTTTTATCTATATTTTCACTTATTTGTTTAGCAGTCTGCAAAGAAATTACTGATTCTGAAGAATCTCCTCCCGCAACAATGGCAATGTTTTTTTTCATAAGTTATTTTTTAACAAAACGAAAGTATAAAGATAAAAGGAAAAAGACAAAAACATTTTAGATTTGAGATTTTAGATTTCACAATATAACAAGACAAAAGACAAAAAAACCTTCAACACATTATTCAGGCATGGTCAAACTTCAAACTTTAAACTCTGTCAGGAGCTTCGCACTCTGACAGGTTTTCTAAACCTTAAACCATAAACACTATTCACCTGTTAGCTATATAATTTTTCCATTTATCAATTGTTTGCGACATATCATCAGGTAATTCCGAATCGAAAAATACAAATTTATTTGTTGTCGGGTGAATAAAACCGAGTGATTTTGCATGCAAAGCATGACGCGGCAAAAGTTTAAAACAGTTTTGAACAAATTGTTTATATTTTGTAAATGTTGTACCTTTAATTATTTGATCGCCACCGTAAGTTTCATCATTAAATACAGGATGTCCGATATATTTCATGTGAGCACGAATTTGATGAGTTCTGCCTGTTTCTAATTGACATTCTATTAAAGAAACGTAGCCTAATTCTTTAATTACTTTATAATGAGTTACAGCATGTTTACCAAATTCTTCATCAGGGAATACCGTCATAATTTTTCTGTTTTTTAAGCTTCGCCCGATATTTCCTGTTATTGTACCTTGTTTTTCATCAAAACTACCCCAAACCAATGCAATATATTTTCTTTCAATTGTATGCTCGAAAAATTGTCTTGCAAGTTTTTGTTTAGCTATTTCGGTTTTTGCAATTACTAAAATGCCCGATGTGTTTTTATCAATACGATGGACTAAACCCGGTCGCACATCTTTAGAATCTTTAAATAATGGCGAGTCTTTTAAATGATATGCAAGTGCGTTAATCAGTGTCTCGGTATAATGTCCAAAACTTGGATGAACAACCATTCCTGCTTCTTTATTCACAATGATAAAATCATCATCTTCGTAAAGAATATTTATTGGTATATTTTGAGGAACAATTTCAATATCGCGTGGCGGATAAGCCATAACAATTGATACAACATCGTTTGGCTTTATCTTATAGTTTGATTTTACTGCTTTATCATTTACAAATATATTGCCGGCATTAGCAGATAATTGAATTTTATTTCGTGAAGCGTTTTCAATTCTATCAACTAAAAATTTATCAATACGAATAGATTTTTGTCCTTTATCAGCTACAATACGATGATGTTCGTATAATTCGTTTTGTTCGTCGTTTGATTCTATTTGATTATTTTCAACCATGAAAAGTAATTGAGTTTAGAGCTTTATATTATTGATGCGAGCCACAAGCCTTGATATTTAACAATTTCCCCTCCATTACTTATTACAACATTGCTATGCACAATCGTGATAATTCTAATGAATCTAAAATGTTTTACCAAGAAGCCTGAACATATCCATTGAATTTACATATTTGACATTAAAAGAATTACAAACATCAGGAATTTTTACTTTACTCTTGCGGTAGGGCTCACTAACTTCCTGTGTAACTAAAGTTCTTATATCCTTTTCTGCTAGAGTAAACGCAACAATAAAAGCATCTGCTTCTTCAACATCCAGAAATTCAGCTAAAGCATTAGGTAAATAGTGATCAGCCTTAGATGCAGCCCAAGCTGCCACTTTACTATAAACGTCCATAATTTCTGAAGTGTCCTTAAAAAATTCCTTTGGCAAATTCTCTTTACACCAATTTTTAAGAGCATCGTTGTTTTTATAAATTTCTTGCTTTACTTTATCTATGCTTATTATTTCCCCATCATCAGCTAGTTGCTTTACTTTATTCCAAAAACTTGAAGCAACATCTAAAGGATAATATGCTCTATGAGCTTGAATAAAAAAATTAGTATCAACAACATAAACACTCATAAATTTCAAAAGTGTTTAGTAAAAAAGGTCTGGAAAGTATCTCCTTTCAAACTTGTTAATTTATAAGCATCTCGATATAAAAGTTTGCCTGTTTTTACTGCATTATTAATATGTGCAGCATAAGTCATGCTTAATCGTTTTTTTGTAGTTCTGTAAAAATCACCACCAGTACTTTTTGCTTTTAAATAAAATTCATGATTGGTATATTCTTCATAAAAATTATAGAACTGACCCTTAGTTATTTTTCCTGTATCCAAGGCTCTTCGAGCAATTACAATTTCACTAACTTTAAAATAGCGAGCAGCACTACTTATTTTAGGATTTTTATTCCAAACTATACTGAACATTTTTTCAGGAACCAAGAATTCAGCTGCAACTTTATCGCATAATAATTCAGTTGGGTCATTTGCCGGTTCTAATTTCCTAAAATCAAAACCTGCACTATGACCAGTCCATATATGAGCTAATTCATGCACAATTGTAAACATCTGTGCTGCTTTTCCATCAGCATTATTTATAAACATAAAAGGCGACAAATCATCAACCATAACAAATCCTCTGCAATCATCAACTTTTATTGGACGGTTTGTATTATTTTCAACTACACCATTAAAAACCATTATAATTCCAACTTCTTCAATTTTATATGTTAAAAAATCTAAGGCTTCTCTCCAAGTTTTAAAATTACTTGCCCAGTTTTCATCCAATCCAAGAGTATTCCTTATACCAGAAACTATTTTGTTTACATTTTTACTATTTCTATACTTTCCAACAAATGGTAATGATTCGAAACCATTTTCATTTAAGTAATCTCTAAGCCATTCCTGCCTTTGTTGCATAATTAGTACAGTATCATATACGTTAATGCTAATATTTTCTTCATTTTCGCGATTTGTACGAAAAAAAGGAATTGGTAAATTTTCTTTAGGCGGTTCTTTTAGAAAAAGATATCCAAATGGTAAATAAACTTTTTTAGAGAATTTTTCCAACTGTTTAACAGTAGGCTTTTTGCTACCGTCTATCCAGTCTTGAACTTTAGGAACTTTCATGGTAAATTCATGCAATTTATAACCAGCTCGGGAAATTGCCCAAGTGATTATATTCGCATTTATGTTTACTTCAGTTCTCATTTTACAAATTTACTATTTTTTTATCAAAAATGTTCAGTAATTGGAAATTTAGACTTCCAATGTTCTGTTTTTCATTGCTTGCCCAAAACTACTACCAACTACTAATGAATAACTATAAATTTTTTATTGATAATAGATGAATCTTTATTTTTTATTCTAATAAAATAAATACCTGGATTATAATTATTAACATCAATATATCCGGCATTAATTTTTCCATGATAGATTAGTTTGCCGGTATTGTTAAAAATCGTTAAATGTAAGTTATTGTCAATCAGTTGATTATCTTTGCTCATGAATAATCTGTCATTAACAGGATTTGGATATAATTGTATATTTGATGAGATAGATTGTAATTTATTAATATCTGTTGTTGAAATTTTTACAGGTTTACCGAGAATAGGGCGAATCATTAAAGAGCCTTCAAACGAAGAATTATACCAGTTCCCGTTTATGTTATAAAAGATTTTTTGGTTTGATACTCTATTCTTATCAAAACCGATGTTTAAGAAAGCATCGCTTGTTTGTGCCCATCCTACATAAAAAATGTCAGAAACAATAATATTAACAGAATCAGGTAAAATATATGTATGAAATTTGTTTAACTCATTTTCATATTCAGGTTTTATTCCTTTTTGTTGATAAACAATATTTCCCGGTGAGCCTTCATTGTCATCCCATATTGTCAGCAAGAAACTTCGTTGACTTGCAGAAATAGGATGTGATTGATTAAAATACATTTTTATAGCTTGCAGAGTATCGGTTTTGTATGTTTTGAATTGATAAGCTAACATTGCGTCTTTGGAATCTAATCCATAACCGTTTTCAGCAGTGCCATCGTCGTAGGCATAGTAGTTATAAAATTTTTGGTGATATGTTGCAATATTATTATCCTTATAATCAAAGTCATCGGTTTTTAATTTGCATTTAACTTCAAACAATGCAGAATCGTCGGGTGTGATAGGGAATGGATTGTTGTCTATTGTGAAATTATAATTAGTTTGTTCAAAAGGTTGATAGTTGTCAACATTGACAAAAAACGAGTCAAGTTTAGTATGATTAATAAGGTTTTCAAAAAACAGCATACTGGTAATATTTCTTACAATTGAGTCATTATTTTTATAATTGAATGAAACTTGCTGAATTTCTAAGGGAAATACTGAAATAAAATGTTTCCAAGGCATTGATGCATAAGTTTTTAATATTGATTTAGGAGGGTAAATAAAAGCAACATCGTGAATAACAGTATCGTTTATGTTACGATGTTTATCAAGAAAAATATAATCAATATTCCATTGGTCAACATTTGAAGTTGCTGAGGGGTTATAATCGCCGGCAAGGCTGGCATAGTTTTTAAATCTAAATTGAAATCCTTTTTTTAAATAAATTGTATCAGTGATTGGCAATATTACTTGTTTAAAATTATGAGTTGAAGTCCCGGGTGTATTCCAAACCGAATGCCATATTGAGTCTTGTGGTGAATAAAATTCTAATATTAAAGAATCTGCAGGTTCGGGAGTGTCGCCTATGCCTTGTGCCTGATAATAAAAACTTAAGAAAATGGCAGCATCCGACAGATAATCTAAATTAATAGGTTTTGATGTTAAGGAATCGGCAATAAAAGGGCTTGATGAGGCATTAGTGTAATGAGTACCATCATAATTTATTGCATCTAAAGTAACAACACCTATTGACGGGGGATTAATTCCATAATTTGTGTTTACAAAGGCATATTTGTCTAACCAAAGGCTTGTGTCAGGATATACTGTTGATGTAGAAAAATCGTCAAAGAAAGGAAGTTCAAGGGTGTCATTTGCTGCTTTGCTTTTTAAAAGCATTCGATTTTTATTATAAAAATTTTTAACTACACTATTCTCATGCAAAGGAACTAATCTTTCTTGCGAGAAAACCGTATTAGAAAACAAAATTGTTAAAAGTATGGTAATAAGATTATTAAAAAAAAATTTATTCATCAATTTTAACAGTTTTAATTAAAAATGTATCTGCATTAGACAATTTAGTTGAGTCTACGGTAAGCCGGATATCAATAAAAGAACCTAATTTAATATATCTTTTTTTTGAATAAGCAGGATATTGTTTATAAACAACAGCATTTAAAGAATCTTTAAAATCAGTAATTGATTCATCATAAATGACAGCTCCAATATTCAAGTAACTATTTGTAATTTCTTGTAAAGCTTTATTTTTATTCATTAACATAAGATTTGGTACAAATGTTGTTTGACTTGATAAACCATTACCAAGTACGACATCAATAAATGCACCTTTTTCAATTAATGTGCCTGATTGAATATCATGCCCTTGATATTTTTGCTTTAAAATATTATTCTTAGCAAAATCCGGTGCATAAATAAGTTTTCCTACATATAGTCCGCGTGTTTCAAGAATTGCGTTTGCTTGTCGAAGTGAAACCCCAACAATATTTGGCATCTTTACCTTTGGTGTTGTAAACGCATTTATTGTAAAAAAAATTGTTCTGTTTGTCTTAACTCTAAAGTCTGCAGGTGGATTTTGTTCAACTATTACACCTCTTTTCATATCGTTAATGAAAATAGAATCAATAATTTGACATCTAAAATCTTTCTTTTTTATTAATTGTTCTGCTTCAGGTATTGTTAATCCTTTAAAATTGGGCACAGAATAGGCTTGACCGTGATGAGTATAAATGTTTAACCCAAATAGAATGATTATAAATAATAATATTATTAGAGCAATTGCAAAAATAATGTTTCTTGCAAAAATGTTTTCGATTAAGAATTTTAAAAATTTCATCTGATATATTTTTTGTATCTAATTTATTTCCAGTAAGATAAGGGTTTAATGTTTAAAGTTTAATGTTTAATGTTTATGACAAATATAAAATTATCGGTTTAAATAAGTGTAATATGATTAGTATTTTTTTATAGTATTGTATAAAGTATCACGTTCAACAGGAATACGATTAGTATCTTTTATCAGTTTAACAATTTCATTTACTGAAAGCGTAGGGTTCTGTTCTTGTGCTCCTGCCATTGAATAAATTTTTGTTGTATCGTCAATTGTACCATCAATATCATCAACGCCAAATGAGAGAGATAATTGTGTAATATCTTTACCAATCATAGGCCAATATGCTTTTATGTGATTAAAATTGTCGAGATAAATGCGAGATATTGCATAATTCCTTAAATCTTCAATTACAGATACTTCGGATAAATATGACATTTCATTATTTTCTCTTCTAAATTTTAAAGGGATAAATGAATTAAATCCATGAGTTTTATCTTGAAGAGTTCGTAACCGGCTCATGTGATTAATACGATGAGAATAGTTTTCAATATGTCCGTAAAGTATTGTTGCATTTGACAGAATGTTGAGGCTATGAGCTGTTTCATGAATTTTAAGCCATTGTTGCGATGATGTTTTGTCAGGACAAATTTCTTTACGAATTGTTTCGTCAAAAATTTCAGCACCACCTCCGGGTATTGAATCAAGTCCAAATTCTTTTAATTTTATAAGTCCTTGCTTAATTGTCAAACCTGATTTTTTTATCATAAAATCTAATTCAGCAGCAGTAAATGCTTTAACATGAATATTTGGAAGTATGCTTTTTATTTTTTTTATCATATCACCATAATAGTATAAATCACGCTTTGGATGAACACCACCGACAATATGAACTTCGGTAACCGGTTTGTTTACATATTTTTTTACAATATTCTCAATATCTTCAATGCTGTATTCCCAGCTTCCCTCTTGACCTACCCGCCTGCGATATGAACAAAATTTACAATGGTTTATACAAATATTTGTTGGTTCAATATGAAAATTGCGATTAAAATATGTGTTATTGCCGTTTTTTTGCTCTCTTACTATGTTTGCCAATGTTCCTAAAAATCCTAATTCAGCTTTTTCAAACAGAAATAAGCACTCTTCTTCTTTTATCCGCATATTATTAACAACTTTCTCAGCAATTCTTTTTAGTTCTTTTGATGAAGAATTTGTGAATATGATATTAGGTTGTAGTTGAGTTTGCATTTATAGTTTTATTTTTTACAAAAATAAGAAGAACTTTTATTTTTTTGAAAATATTGAAGGAATATTAATCTATATTATTATTTATGAACCATAAAGGAATGTATATTTGTTTAATGATTGAGATTGCTTCTCCGCCGGCCGGAGAACGTGTCCGACTACTGGCGGATCGTAATAACGGGTAATACGAACAAGCACCTTTTAACTCAATCGTTTTATCAATTCATCAACAGTAACATTTGTTTGCTCGCCTGTCTGCATGTTTTTTAAATTAACAATACCTTTCTCTATCTCATTCTGACCTATTAAAGCAACAAAACCAATACCTTTTTTATTAGCGTAAATCATTTGCTTTTTCATTTTTGATGATTCCGGATATATTTCTGCATTAATACCAGCATCTCTTACTTTTGCAAGTAATGGCAAACAGTATTTTTCTTCATCTTTGCCAAAATTAACAAACATTAACTTTGTAGTTGATTCAGTGCTTTCGGGAAACCTGTCTAACTGATTTAATACATCGTAAATTCTGTCGGCACCAAACGAAATACCAACACCTGAAACATCTTTTAATCCAAAAATACCTGTCAAGTCATCGTAACGACCACCGCCACAAATACTTCCAATTTTTATGTCTTTTGAAACAACTTCAATAATAGCACCGGTATAATAATTTAAACCTCTTGCTAAGGTAATATCAAAATCAACATCAGCCTTAATCTCAAGATTGTCAACATAATTAAAAACCGTATCTAACTCATCAACACCTTTCATGCCTATTTCGGAATTCTGTAATAAATCCCGCAGAATATTTAATTTCTCTGCTTTTATGCCTTTAATTGTGAAAAAAGGTTGTAATTTATTAATTGCTTCTTCTGTTAAACCTTTGTCTAACAATTCTTTATTTACATTGTCTAAACCTATTTTTTCCAACTTATCAATTGCAACAGTGATATCGACAAATTTATCAACATGTCCGATTATTTCGGCAATGCCTGCTAATATTTTTCTGTTATTGATTTTTATTATTGTATTAACATTTAATTTATCAAATACCTTATCAATAATCTGCACTAACTCAACTTCATTAATTAACGAATTACTGCCGATAACATCAACATCACATTGAAAAAACTCACGGTAACGACCTTTTTGTGGTCTGTCGGCACGCCAAACAGGTTGAATTTGATATCTCTTAAACGGAAATTGAATATCGTTTCGATGTTGAACCACAAATCGTGCAAAAGGAACGGTTAAATCGTAACGCAAAGCTTTTTCGCAAATTTTATAGCTTAATTTTGTTGAATTATTATTTGAAATTTCGCCGTCCGGAACTTTTGATAAATAATCGCCTGAATTAAGAATTTTAAATATTAACCTGTCACCTTCTTCACCATACTTACCCATTAATGTATTTAATGTTTCCATTGCAGGCGTTTCAATTGGCATATATCCAAATAGTTTGAATACATTTTTTATTGTATCAAAAATATAATTTCTTCTCACCATCTCATACGGTAAAAAATCACGTGTTCCTTTTGGAATTGTCGGTTGTGTTGCCATGTTTTAATTATTAACAAAATGAAAGACAAAAGTATGAAGAAATTTTTTATTTTTTTTTGATAAAATTATTTTTATTATTAAAAATATTTCATAAAATTTTACGCAACAAATTACAAAATTGCGACAGTTTCTAATTTACAAAACCCTCTTGTTTAAGTTTGTAACTTAAACTATTAATAATAACCCACCCGCTTCCGGTTTAAATTTTTAAACTAACGCATTGAAAACAAGTAGGTTTTGAAATACTTTATTATAGAGAAAGAAAATTGTTGCAAAATTAGAGCAAAAACATAAAAAAAAATTATATCCATATTTATTTTAACTGTTATATATTTATTCCACAACCTGACTGCTTTTCAATTAACACTACCGGTAATTTTAGATTAATATAAACATCAATTTTAAATGCTTTAAGATTTGACAAGTTTTGTAAATAGGAAACATCAAACATTAAACCTTAAACATCAAACTTGACTTTTATGTCATAATGAATAAAGGTTTAGACTCAAATGTTTTATAATAAGGTCGTAATCTGTCAGTGTTGTAAAAATCTTTTACCCTAACATTTTTTTTTGAGCTGGTAACAACATCAATAGGGGCATTGTCGTATCTGCCGTTTCTAAGAATAACCAATCTACCGTGAAAACCTTTAATAATAAGGTCTAATGCAAGGTTGCCATAAGCCATTGGGACAATAGAATCCATAGCATCAGGTTCCCCACAACGAACAAGATAACCAAGTTGTTGCTGAATTACGTTAACTACTCTATGTCCATTATAATTTGGCGATAACTCTTTAATTTTGGAAGCAACAATATTTCCAATACCACCTAATTTTGCATGACCGTAAGCATCTTTTTTGCCATCAATAAACATCATTTCATCTTGACCTTTAAAAGTCGCTCCTTCAGAAACCAGCACAACAGAATATTTGCTTGGATTTTCTAAACGGTCTTCAACTAAAAGTTCAGTTAATCTGTTTATATTGAATTGATGTTCAGGAATTACACATCTGTTTGCAGCACCTGCCATTGTAGGAAGCAATGCTGTAAATCCTGCATAACGACCAAAAACTTCAAGAACCAAAATTCTTTCGTGTGAACCGGCAGATGTACGTAAACTATTTGTCATCATAATTGTTCGGGTTACACACGTGCTAAAACCTATACAATAATCAGTGCCGGGAACATCGTTATCCATAGTTTTTGGCATGGCAACAACTTTAACCCCTTCTTTATATAAACGAACAGCATAGCTTAAAGTATCATCGCCACCTATTGGTATTAAATAATCAATACCGAGAAAATCTAAGTTTTTAAGTACTTCAGGCGTTAAGTCATTTATCTCATCAATATATTTATCTTTTAAGTGTAATGGAATATTAATAACATCAATATGACTGGGTTTTGTTCGTGAAGTGTGAAGAAATGTTCCGCCGCTTCTGCCGACTTTGTTAGCAATTTCCTCGGTAAGAGTGATATAATTATCACTATTGTCTGCTTTTTTGTCGCGAATAACATCAATTAAACCTTTCCAACCATGTCTAATACCAATAACATTATAGCCTTCGCGTATTGCTCTTATTGTGATTGCTCTTATTGCAGGGTTTAGTCCGGGTACATCTCCGCCACCTGTTAATATCCCTATTGTACCTTTAGTTTTTTTTATGTTCACCATGAGTGTAATTATTAGTTGTTATTAAAAGTTTCGTCATAAAGATCATCCTGAGAATCTAATTCATTGTCAAAAAAATCTTCAGCTTCTTTAAGTAATTGTGAAATAATATTTTTGTTATTAATTGGTTCATCAACCCAATAAATCTTTTGTTCAATATTAAAATCTTCAATACCGCTCTCAACAATATATCGCGGTGTTTGTGTATGGATAATAAAGACTTTGTCAGGTAATTCCTGTGAATTATCAGCAATTAAGAATTTTGGTAACATTTTTTATAGTTTAGTATATTAAATTTTGCGAAATGTAGTAAAATTTGTTTATTTTGACAAAAAAGTTTATCAATAATCAATTAATGTTTTTTGTTTCTTTGTAGTCTTATTAATAAATACTGTTAGTCATGAAAAAAATATTATTTACATTTCATTTGTTGTTAATAAGTTTGCTTATTTCATTTAATGTAAATTCACAAACAATAAATTTAAAGATTATTGAAACAAGTGATATACATGGACATATTTTCCCTTACGATTTTGTTAATGATACAATGTTACAAACTTCTCAATCGCAAATTAGTGAGTATGTGAAGCAAGAGCGTGCAAACAAAAATCAACAAGTAATATTATTAGATAATGGTGATATTTTGCAAGGTCAACCGGTTGTTTATTATTACAATTTTGAAAAGCCTGATACTAAACATATATGTTCACAGGTTATGAATTATATGAAATATGATGCTGCTACGGTTGGTAATCATGATATTGAACCGGGACATCCTGTTTATGATAAGATTAGAAAAGAATTTAATTTTCCTTGGATGGCTGCAAATGCTGTTGATAATAAAACCAATAAACCATACTTCCAACCTTATACTATTATTTATCGAAAAGGTATTAAAGTTGCTGTTTTGGGGATGATTACTCCCGGCATACCACATTGGTCGCCTGAAAATATTTGGGAAGGTATTACTTTTAACGATATGATTGAGTCTGCTCAAAAATGGATGAAAATAATTAATGAAAAAGAGCATCCTGATTTATTAGTGGGTTTGTTTCATTCCGGTGTTGATTATACTTATGGTGGAGAAACTGCAGATACTTACAGGAATGAAAATGCTTCAAAACTTGTTGCTCAAAGAGTACCGGGATTTGATGTTATTTTTGCCGGACACGATCACGATCAATATAATTTGAGAATTAAAAACCCTAATAATAAAGAAGTGATATTGCTTGACCCCGAGTGTTATGCAAATTATGTTTCAGTAGCTGATATTACCTTAAAATATGATAGTCTTACTAACTCATACGATAAAACTATTGACGGTAAGTTAGTCGATATGAAAAATTATAAACCCGACCATGAATTTATCAAAAAATTTGCATTTGCTTATGATGAGGTTAAAAAATATGTTTCTAAACCAATTGGTACTTTTACCAAGACCATCTTCACAAGAGATGCTATGTTTGGTGATTCTCCATTTGTTGATTTAATACAAAATATTCAACTTGATTTAACTAAAGCTGATATTTCTTTTGCCGCTCCACTTAAATTTAATGCAACAATAAATAAAGGTGAAGTTTATGTTAGAGATATGTTTAATTTATATAAGTTTGAAAATCTATTATATACAATGCGACTATCAGGTAAAGAAGTAAAAGATTATCTTGAATTTTCGTATGGCAACTGGTTTAATCAGATGAAAAACGAAAATGATCATTTGCTGAAATTTAAAGTTGATTCAACTGGAAAAGTAACAAGCCTTTTAGCTAATTCATTTTATAATTTTTCTTCTGCTGCAGGAATAAAATATACAGTTGATGTATCGAAGCCTGTTGGCAGCAGAATTAAAATAATTTCAATGTCAGATGGCACTCCTTTCGATTTGAACAAAGAATACAAAGTCGCAATTAACTCCTACCGTGGCAATGGTGGCGGTGGTCATTTGATTGAGGGAGCTAAAATTAATGAAAAAGAACTACCGTCTCGAATCATTACATCAACACAAAAAGATTTGCGATATTTTTTAATGAAATGGATTGAACAGAAAAAAATAATAAGCCCGCAAAAATTAAACAACTGGTCTGTTGTACCTCAAAAATGGTGGCAAAAAGGTAAAGAAAAAGATTATCAAATTTTGTATAAGTAAAATTTAAAATGTTTTGTTTCTTCGGAAACTCAATATTTATCGTCATTGCGAGGAGGCACGACGAAGCAATCCCTTGATTTAATATCGCTTTTCTGATGCTTTGTGAGGCGCAATGATGAATATAAATGAATTAATTTTTGTACAGATATTAGTAATATTTTGGTAAAAAATTATATTTTTGTTATTTAAAACGATTCTAAATTATGACAAAAATAATTGAAGTCTTTTTACAAAATTTTGAGCATGCACTTGCAATTACTGCTTTTGTGTTAATGATGATGCTTATTATTGAGTATGTCAATGTGCAGTCAAAAGGTACATGGACCAAACAATTTCAAAAATCAACATGGTTACAAATTATTTTTGCTGCATTAATGGGTATTACTCCCGGGTGCCTTGGTGCTTTTACTGTTGTTGCTTTATACACACACAATATCTTAAATTTTGCCGCATTAGTAACAGTAATGATTGCAACATCGGGCGATGAGGCATTTGTTATGTTTTCAACCATGCCTGAAACTGCTCTTAAGTTAACGATTATAATTTTTATTATTGCAATAATAGCAGGTTTTATTGTTAATTTTTTTGTAAAAAATAAGAAGATAGAGAGAAGTGATTTTGTGTTCCCAATTCATAAACAGGAAAAACAGTGTGTCTGTTATCAATCTAAAAATATTTTTCCGCAAATAAAAAATATTACATTTCAAAGAGCATTATTAATAAGTATTTTTTTATTGTTTTTTATTGCTTTGAGTGCAGGTAGGATAGGCCCTGAAAAATGGAATTGGATTAAATATGTTTTCTTTTTTGGCAGTTTAACTACTTTATTTATTGTTGTTACTGTACCCGATCATTTTATTGAAGAACATTTATGGGGGCATATCATTAAAAAACACCTTGTTACAATATTCTTATGGATTTTTGGTGCATTAATTTTTATACATTTTATCGAAAATTATTTTGATATTGCCGATTGGATGAAATCTAATCAACTTACCATATTGTTTATCGCTGTGTTAATAGGTATTATACCCGAATCTGGTCCTCACATGGTTTTTATTACTTTATTTATTAGCGGAACAATTCCCTTTAGTGTGTTAATGGCTAATTCAATAGTTCAAGATGGTCATGGTATGTTACCGCTTTTTGCCGAATCAAAAAAAAGTTTTTTATGGGTTAAAATTATTAATATTATTGTTGGTTTAATAGTCGGGTTGTCAGGCTATTTTGTTGGTTGGTAAACAAAATAAATCTGTGTTTTTTAACTGGTTTTAAATCTGACAAATAAAATATATTTTCGCAAAGAAAATGATAACTATTTTAAATTTAAACATAAATAAATAAATGAATTACGATTTAATAATAATAGGCAGCGGTCCCGGTGGCTATGTAGCAGCCATAAGGGCTTCACAACTTGGAATGAAAGTTGGCGTTGTAGAAAGAGCCGAATTAGGCGGTATTTGCTTAAATTGGGGATGTATCCCAACAAAATCGTTGCTAAAAAGTGCACAGGTTTATCAGTATATTCAACATGCCGGGAATTATGGAATAGATATTGAAGGAGAAGCAAAACCCGACTTTACCAAAATAATTGAGCGTAGTCGTCAAGTTGCCGATGGAATGAGTAAAGGAATACAATATCTTTTTAAAAAAAATAATGTTGATCATATTAAAGGTTTTGGCAAATTAGTTTCGATTACTCAGGATAAAACAGTTGAAGTTACTGATGATGAGGGTAATAAAACCGTTTATGCTTGCAAAAATATTATTTTGGCAACAGGTGCACGTTCACGTGAATTGCCTAATTTAAAACAAGACGGCGAAAAAATTATTGGTTATCGTGAAGCGTTAACATTAAAAAAACAACCGGAATCAATGATTGTTGTCGGTTCAGGTGCTATTGGTACTGAACTTGCTTTTTTTTATAATTCAATCGGCACAAAGGTTACTTTAGTTGAATTTTTACCAAACGTTGTTCCTGTTGAAGATGAAGAAGTGTCAAAACAATTGGGACGTTCGCTAAAAAAAGTAAAAATTAAAGTAATGGTTAAATCAACAGTTGAGTCTGTTGACAAGAGTGGTGATAAATGTAAAGTAGTTATTAAAACACCAAAAGGTGAAGAAATTCATGAAGCAGATATAGTATTGTCAGCAGTTGGAATAAGCCCAAATATTCAAGGTATTGGAATTGAAGATTTAGGTATTGAATTAGAAAAAGGAAAAATCAAAGTTGATGATTTTTACAAAACAAATGTCGATGGTATTTATGCAATTGGTGATATAGTGCATGGTCCGGCATTAGCACATGTTGCTTCAGCCGAAGGCATTGTTTGTGTTGAGAAAATTGCAGGTAAAAATCCCAAACCGGTTGATTATACAAACGTTCCCGGTTGTACTTATACCTCGCCTGAAGTAGCTTCAATTGGATTAACTGAAAAAGCAGCACTTGAAGCAGGCTATGAATTGAAAATAGGTAAATTCCCGTTTACCGCATCAGGAAAGGCAAGCTCAGCAGGCGAAAGAGATGGCTTTGTAAAATTGATTTTTGATGTGAAAACTGATTTATTGCTTGGTGCTCATTTAATTGGAGCAAATGTTACTGAGATGATTGAAGAATTAGCTATTGCCCGAAAAATGAAAGCTAGCTCAAAAGATATTCTCGAAACAATTCATCCACATCCTACTATGTCAGAATCTGTTAAAGATGCTGCAGAAGATGCTAATAATGAGGCTATTCATCTTTAGAAATAAATAAATATTTTTTTGCACAGTTAGGCGTAGGCTCTGCCTACGTCTTGCCAACTTCCCGTTGACAATAACATAATCAGCAAATTGTTTTTTATAATAGAATTATTCTCTAACAAAATTGAATTATATTCATTACAATGAAGAGAAAGGTTTAGTAATGTAGTTAGTATGAGTTGTAAAGGCACAAGCGGGACGCTTGCGCCTTTAGGGGAATCTATATCTACTAATTCTGATATTTTTTTGTCGTTAAAATTTGCATTACCATCTGAATCAAATGTAAAAACACTTTCTAGTTTTGTAATAATTTTCATAAAGTTTATTATTTAGGTTTTTGTCAAACTTGTGCCCAACG
>JAUVJB010000050.1 GCA_030592465.1 Bacteroidota bacterium
GGTCTGACTGTTCCCCCGAGTTGATTTATTACCTTATTAAATGAGGGTCCTCTCCAATTTAGTTGGATTATATTTTTTAAATAATATTTGTGGCTTATTATTAAATAATTAACGATTGTTAATAACTTTGTGTGTAATTTTAAGTTAAAAATTAAAAAAGAATTTAATTTTCATTCAGATAATTAAGGTGTGAAGAAAAAAAAATAGAAATATGAAACATCCATGACCAAAGAGTTCGTCAGCTGACGAATTAGATTTAATTTAGACACACAAGGGAATGATTATATAAAAAAAATATCGAATATCGAACAAGGAATTACGAAGTAAAAAATAAAAATTGAAGCACAAACTTCATCATTCGATATTCGGTGTTCATTATTCAATATTTATAAATAACTGAATATGTATTAAATACGAAAATATAAACAGATGAAAAAAGTTGATATAGCAATGGCATGCGACCATGCAGGATATAATAAAAAAGAGCAAATAAAAGAGTTTTTAGAAAATCAAGGTTTTAAAATTAAAGATTTTGGTACGTTTTCAGAAGAAAGTGTTGATTATTCTGATTTTGCACATCCATTGGCATTAGCGGTAGAAAGCAAAGAGTATGATTTTGGAATTTCGTTATGTGGAAGCGGAAATGGAATAAACATGACAGCAAACAAGCATCAGGGAATAAGATCTGCTTTATGTTGGACTGTAGAAATATCAGAGTTAGCACGCAGGCACAACGATGCTAATGTTTGTGCAATACCCGCGCGTTTTGTTTCAGATGAGTTAGCAATTGAAATTGTGAAAGTATTTTTGTCAACCAAATTTGAAGGTGGAAGACATAAAAGAAGAGTAGAAAAAATACCCGTATAAATTTTTTTCGGGTTAAGTTATTCGATTAGCGGTTTGAAATGGCGTTATCGGGGTGGTTCAAACAAAGAAACTACGAATGTTTGTGATAATAAAAGACATGATATTTGAATTGCAGATAGTCAAAATAATAGAAATTAGCCAGCTGGCGGTCTCACTAATTTCACAATTACGACATTTAAAGGTAAATTCATAATTTATAATGATTTTTAATTTTATAAAATGATAAATAAAATAATTGTTGCTGTTGCAGGAGCAAGTGGTTCAATATATGCTAAGATTTTACTTGATAAATTAGTAAAGTTGCAAAATCAATTTGATGAGCTTAGTATTGTCTTCTCAAAAAATGCTAAAGATATATGGAAACATGAAATAGGGAATGTTGATTTTAATAAATACCCCTTTTCTTATTATGAGAATAATGATTTTAGTGCTCCGGTTGCTTCCGGCTCTTCAAAATACAACACAATGATTATTTGTCCTTGCTCAATGGGAACTTTAGCACGCATAGCCAATGGCACTTCCGATGATTTAATTTCCCGTTCTGCCGATGTTATTCTTAAAGAAAGAAAAAAATTAATACTTGTTACACGAGAAAGTCCCCTTAGCATTATACATATCAATAATATGAAAACCATTATACTTGCCGGCGGTGTTATTTGTCCGGCTAATCCTTCATTTTACAGCAAACCTGCAAACATAAACGAGTTGACAAGCACAGTTGTTGATAAAATTCTTAATCTAACAGATTTTAAATTTGATTCCTATAGTTGGGATGGTTATTCAGACTGAAAGGCTGAAACAACAATAACTTGGGGCATCGTTAGGAGAGAACAAATTTTTATTTTTTTAAGTATAAATTAGTATTTGCACAAAAACTCTAAAATAACGAATAATCGGTATTAAAGCAATGCAGTTTATTTTATATGGTAAATCTCCTTACGGGGAAGGCAGTTTTTAAACATACAGGGTTTTTCTACACAAAACAACGACATATAAAATTTATTCTTATGATATATATCATTGTATATTAATTGATTTATAGTAATATTTGCTGTTTAACAAATAAAAAAAATGGGAAACACAAATAATCTAAAACAATATGAATGGAAAGATTCATATAGCACAAGCCTGGATATTATTAACGAACAGAATAAAAAATTTATTGATATCATTAATAAACTAATAAACTCAATGAATGGAAATTGCTCAAAAGAGATGTTTTCTGATGTCTTTTTTTCATTAATTCATTATGTGGAGGAGTATTTGATTAATGAAAAGATTTATTTTAAAGATTATAATACAGCAAAATTTATTTCTATTCAAAACTCTCATAGGCAACTCATTGAAAAAATAATTCAATTTCAAAAAAAATATGAAAAAGAGAGTAGTACAAATTCTTGTCTTAATATTGTAAATTTTTTAATTGAATGGTTTGAAAATCATATAAAAATTTATGATTCACAAGCAATTGAGTATTTAAAAAGTAAAGGGTTGAAATAAACGTTTTGTTGCAATAAATATCTCATATTACTTTTTCCATCTAAATTAAAAAACCTTACCGGATAATTCGATGAGGTTTTTTTTTGGTTTATATCTTATTTATCTAGTATCATATCAATTTAATTATGAAACATCCTATTGTTTTATGGCTATCAGTCAGCTGACTGATAGCCATTTCATTATCATATACAGAAACCATTCCATAGAATTATATTCCAAAATTAAATTGTAAAGATACTATCTAATTAAAACCCTTTTATTTGTAACAGTTTTTAATCCGATAATTCTAAGTTGATAAATTCCTTTTGAAAATTGTTGAAAATTAAAATCACGACTAAACACCTTTGTTTGTTTTTCATAATTTTTCAAAAACATTAACTTGCCTTCTATATTGTATAATTTAATAACAATCGTTCCAACCTCTTCTGAAGAATATTTTATTAAAAATGTACCATTGTTTGGATTAGGATAAACAGTTACAATTTCATTTGTCCCTATTTCATTAATTCCAACTGCGGAAATTGTAATTTGTTTTGTGATTGAATCACTTCCACAAACACTCATAACTTTCTGTAATACACTATAATCATTATTAGAAACATAACTATGTGAGGGCTGTTGTTCAGTCGAAGTTGAGCCATCACCAAAATTCCAGAAATATGTTTCTCCGTTTTGTGAATTATCAATAAAATTCACAAGTCTTTGATCTACATTATAATTAAACTCTGCAACAGGGAATAATTTAACATTGATTTGTATAGCACTTGAGTAAGTCTCACTACAATCGTTTGATAATTTTGCTTTAAAATATGTGTCTTCTGTTATTAAAGGTGTTGTAAAAGGAGCTGTTGTTGCTCCGCTAATATCTGACCAATTAACATTATCGTTTGATTGTTGCCACAGTATTGTTCCAAGGTAACCTGACAAGTTAATTGTTACTGAATTGCTTTCACAAACGGAATTTACATCACAAGTTGCTATTCCTCCAATGGCAGAATATTTGACGCTAATTTTTACAGCATTTGAGTAAGCTTCGTTATAGTCAGTTGATAGTTTTGCTTTAAAATATGTGTCTTCTGTTATCAAAGGGGTTGTAATTACTTCTGAAGTAGCACCACTAATATCTGACCAATTAACATTATCGTTTGATTGTTGCCACAGTATTGTTCCAAGGTAACCTGACAAATTAACTGTTGCAGAATTGTCTTCACAAATAGAATCTACATCACAGGTTGCTGTTCCTCCAACAGCCTGCTGCGAAACAGTAATATAATCAACTTTGGTTTCGGTATCGTTACCTTCGGGTCCTGTAACAGTCAATGAAACAGTTTTTTGTCCGACTGTTGAATATGTAACTGTATGTGGTCCTGCAGTATTTGCTGTGGCAGGTGATGCGCCATCACCAAAATTCCAACTATATGTTTCAACTGTGCCTGAAGAATTATCAGTAAAAACCGTTGAACTATCAATACAAATATTGTTATTGTTTGCAGAGAATGCACAAAAAATTGCTGCACTAAAAGTTGTTTCCCATAATCCTCTTCCATAAGTTGCTGCTCTTAATTTACTTTTTTCGTGATTAGCATCATCATAATATATATCTAATTCTGTAACAACAACATTAGGTAAACCGGTACTGAATAGCTCCCAGTCAGCTGTGCCGACTTTTCTATAAACACCAATATCAGCTCCTGCATATAATTCAACTGCAAACGTGTTTTGTTTATTCTGAACAATCGACATAACGGGAAGATTTGGCAAGCCGGAAGAAATATTATTCCAAGAATTTCCCCCATCAACAGATTCGTAAACATGATCGGAATTATATCCTCCAAATGTTACCCAAACAGTATTAGGATCGTCATTTTTAACAGCAAGATAAGTAATGCTACTACCTGTGTATAACGTGCCGGTAATGTTTGTCCAGTCAGTTCCGCCATTTGTAGTTTTCCATACATAGTATTTATCTGCAACATATAACACTTGATTATTTGAGGGAGCTATTGCCATTGAACGCAATTTTTGACCTGAGTTCATTGTCGAAATTTTTGTGAAATTATTTCCGCGATCGGTTGTTTTCCAAACATCAGCATAACCAACATAAAGTGTTTGGTTATTATTTGGGTCAATAATATAAGGAGTAACCCAATAACCGCCGTTCTCGTCCGAAATATTATTAGATATTATAGTTCCTCCCCAACCCCAATGATTTGTTGTTCGTTCTATCTCTCCATTCACATAAGTACCATACTGAACATTATTGTCAGTATAGTCAATTATACATTCCATTCCATCACCACCTTTTACATCAGACCATGATGTTGACGAATATAATTTTGTGCCATTATCTTGCAAACCGCATATTACCTCGTTTGAATCCATTTGCGATACGCCAAGTCTATATATTTGACTAATTACAATACCATTTGTTAAGTCTGTCCAAGTACTGCCACCATTAGTAGTTTTGTATATACCACCGTCATTACATTCAAATAAAGTAGAATTATTTTGGAATGATAAAAAATGCTTGTCTGCATGAACTACATCAGCTCCGTTCATATTGTATCCCGAATATCCAGTCCACATATTTACACAGCTCCATGAAGCACCGCCATCGTTTGATTTCCAACCATTGACGCCTCCAACATATAATGTGTTTGCATTGTCCGGCTTAACGGCAATACAAAGGTCGTAAGAACCTTGTCCGCTACTTCCTCCAGAGCCGTTGCTATAATATCCCAACATATTGTGGTCTGTATCACTTCCATTATAAACTTTAAAAAAAGAATCTCCACTATCTGTTGATTTATAAATACCCTCTAATCCTCCGGAAGAATTTGCAGCTATTGCATATACCCAAGTGGGTTGAGCAGGACTAATGGCGAGTTCTGTTCTTCTCCCTGAAATGTATTGTGTTTGAGACCAAGAGCTACCACCATCTGTTGATTTGTAAATTCTAGTACTAGAATATCCTTTTGTTGAACCATACATTATTTGTTTATCTCCCGGATTAAATTCCATATCAATAAAATCATTTGAAGCAAGTTTTGTCCAATCTGTACCTCCGTTGGTGGTTTTATAAACACCTTTGGTTGTGGCAGCAAAAATTGTTTGATTATCATCAGGGTCAATAAGAAGACGGGAAACTAAATATTCTTGGTCAACAGTATAACTTAATCCTGTTGTATTCCATGAGATTCCTCCATCAGTTGATTTTAAAACACCAACGGAATTATTGTCGTTTGAACTACCACCAATGCTCCACATGCTTCCACCGTCGCGGTCACCGGTTGCAATATAAATAGTATTTGATGTAGCATAATCGGTTGGTATGGCAATATCGCTAACACCAAGAACAGTATTATTGTCTGTTAAAACAGTCCAAGACGAACCGCCATTGGTTGTTTTCCACAAACCTCCGGAAGGACTGCCTGTCCAAAAAGTATTATTATCTGTTGGATGAAAAGCAACACAGTTTAAACGGCCAAGACCGGCATATCCACCGTCAGAAGTACTTGTCCCAAGATTAATCCAATTACTATTATCTGATTTAGTATTGCCTTTTGGGTTTAATTTTTTTGTTTGATATTTTTGAAATTCTCTCCAAGCAGTTGTTTGAGGGAATTCTCCTGTTTTTAGATTAATACGACTTTCCCAAAACCATTCCCATCGTTTAAATGGTTTCCATCCGGGAGCTTTAACTTTTTCCCCTGATTTTGTTATATACTTTCCGTTTTTTACTTGATAAGGAGCCCAATAATTATTAAAGTTTTTTTGAATTTCGTAAAAATTCATAGTTTCTTTTTTATTGACTTGTGTATTATTGTTTTGTCCATAAAAAAGAATTGGCAAAATTGCTAATAAAACAAACAATAGATATTTTTTCATGATAAAAAATTTAAATTAATATTTAGAACAAGGCTATCAAAATTATACGCTTTATTCTTAATTTTGTTTCTAATTAAAATTGTTTTTATAAAATTTAATAATGTTAGAAAATATATAATTATTTTATTTGCGAACCATTTTTAAATTCCTTTTCAGGAGAAATAAAACATAATCCGCCGTCTGTATTTTCTGCCATTAGAATCATTCCTTGCGACTCAATTCCTTTAATTTTTCGAGAAGTTAAATTAACCAAAATTGTTACCTGCTTGCCAATAATTTTTTCGGGATTGTAAAATTCAGATATTCCCGATACAACGATTCTTTTATCAATTCCCGTGTCAATCGTGAGTTTTAACAACTTTTTTGTTTTTGGAACTTTTTCAGCTTCTATAATTGTTCCAAGTCTTATATCTAATTTTGAAAAATCGTCAAAAGAAATATCCTTTTTTATTGGTTTCAAATTAGTGTTTTTCTCATTAGATTTTTTGCTGGCTGCCAATTTATTTAATTGATTTTCAACCTCTTCATCCTGAATTTTATCAAAAAGCAAAATAGGGCTGTTAATTTTGTGTCCGGGTTTTAATATTTTCTGAGAAAAAGCATCCCATTTTAATTGCTCAATATTTAATAAGTTGCTGAGTTTCTTTGCTGTAAATGGCAAAAAGGGTTCAATTAATATTGATAAGTTTGCAGAAATCTGTAAAGATATATTCAAAATTGTTTTCACTCTATCTTCGTCAGTTTTAATAATTTTCCAAGGCTCTGTATCTGCTAAATATTTATTACCTAAGCGAGATAGATTCATTGCTTCTTTTAAAGCTTCACGTAATCTGAAATTTTCAATACTTTTTTCAACAGCTTCTTTTATTTTAGGAATTTTATTCAACACATCTTTATCATAATCATTTAATTGTGTTGTTTTAGGTACATTGCCGTTAAAATATTTGTGAGTTAAAACAACGGTACGATTAATAAAATTACCGAGAATGGCGACAAGCTCATTATTGTTTCTGCTTTGAAAATCTTTCCATGTAAAATCATTATCTTTTGTTTCTGGCGCATTAGCAGTAAGAACATATCTTAACACATCTTGTTTGCCAGGGAAATCTTGTAAATACTCATGTAACCAAACAGCCCAGTTTCGTGAAGTAGAAATTTTATCTCCTTCAAGGTTTAAGAATTCGTTTGCCGGAACATTGTCGGGTAAAATAAAACTGCCTTCTGCCTTTAACATTGCAGGAAACATGATACAATGAAACACAATATTGTCTTTTCCTATAAAATGAACTAATTTAGTATCTTCTTGTTTCCAATATTTTTCCCAATCTTTAGTCAGCTCCTTAGTTGCTGATATGTAGCCAATTGGAGCATCAAACCATACATATAAAACTTTTCCGTCGGCACCGTTAACAGGAACAGGCACACCCCAATCTAAATCACGACTAACGGCACGAGGCTGTAAACCAATATCAAACCACGATTTACATTGCCCATACACATTTGGTTTCCATTCTTTGTGTTCTTTTAAAATCCAGTTTTCGAGATATGGTTGATATTTATCTAAAGGTAAAAACCAATGTTTTGTGTCTTTTAAAATCGGAATATTACCTGATAATGCAGACTTTGGATTAATTAAATCCGTTGCATTTAACGAAGTCCCACATTTCTCACATTGGTCGCCATAAGCTTTTTCATATCCGCAATGAGGGCAAGTTCCTGTTATGTATCTATCTGCAAGAAATTGATTTTCTTTTTGGTCGTAAAATTGTTTTGTTGTTTTTTCAATAAACTCACCCTTGTCATAAAGATTTTTGAAAAATTCCGAAGCTGTTTCGTAATGTGTTTTAGACGTTGTGCGAGAATAAATGTCAAAAGAAATGCCTAATTCTTGAAACGATTTTTTAATAATATTATGATATTTGTCAACAATAATTTGTGGTTTAACGCCTTCTTTTTTTGCTTTTATTGTAATCGGCACACCATGTTCGTCAGAACCGCCAATAAAAACAACATCCTTTCCTTTTGACCGCAAATATCTAACATAAATATCGGCAGGAATATAAACACCGGCTAAATGTCCAATATGCACAGGACCATTAGCATAAGGAAGTGCAGACGTTATCAGATATCTCTTAAATTTATTCATTTTAATATATTATTTAATCGGGTTTTTCTTCTTTTGGCAAAGATAAGAAATTATGTATATAATTATTTGTCCCTTAAAAAGTCTCTTTTTTTGTTAAAGGTAAAAATATAAAATTTGAGACGAATCTGAAAAGCCCGCTAAGCGGATAATTTCGGAGCAGGTTCAAGATTTATTTAAGGCTTCGGCACCACTAACTATTTCGAGAATTTCGTTGGTAATTGATGATTGACGTGCTTTGTTATATTGTACACGCAAATCTTTAATAAGATCATTAGCATTGTCAGTAGCTTTGTGCATAGCTGTCATTCTTGCTCCATGCTCAGAAGCGTAAGAATCTAAAAGTGCTTTATAAAGTTGTATTTTTAATGACTTGGGTATTAATTCATTAATAATATATTTAGTAGATGGTTCAAAAATATAATCTTGTGTGGTGGAGTTTTCCCAATCCTTTGTATCTTCTGCTTTTATAGGTAAAAATTGTTCATCTACAAGAATCTGAACAGCTGCATTTTTAAATCTGTTATATATAATATCAATTTTATCAAAATAACCGTTAACAAAACCATTCATTAAATACAGAGCAATTGGAACAACATTTTCAAAAGTTAAATCATCAAAAACGTTACCAAACCTACGTGTGATATTTAGATTATTTTTCCTTAAAAAATCATTTGCATATTTTCCTATTGCTATAAAACTTACATTCCCGCTTTCTAACTGCTCCGAATATTTTTTTTTAGCTACATCAAAGCCACGATGAATAACATTAGAATTAAACGCTCCACACAAACCTTTATTTGAGGAAACAAAAACAATGAGAATGTTTTTTTCAGGTCTTTGTTGGAAATAAATATTGTCTTCAGTAATCTTAACATCTTCAGATAGTCCGGTTAAAATATCATGTAATTTATCAGCATAAGGTCTAATTCTGATAATGTCATCTTGTGTTTTTTTTAATTTAGCCGCAGCAACCATTTTCATAGCAGAAGTAACCTGCGATGTTGTAGTTACCGAAGCAATTCGAGTTCTTATTTCTTTTAAATTTGCCATATTAATTAAAATCCCACCTTATTAAATTTTATTGTTGAGTTCACCATGAAAAGACCTAACAGATACTGTGATAATATACTCTGCTTCGTAATAATTTAAGCTAATTTATATACTATAAAACAATTATAACATTAACAGATTGTCATTAGTAGTCATTAATTGTCATTAAATTTATTGATTGTCTTAAATTGTCAATAAAACTAAATGACCCTGTTAAATATTGCTTCGCCATTGTGAAATATGCTTCGCATTTCACTTGGCAAACAATTTTCACAAGGCAGGCGGCGAAGCCAAATGACAATCCCGAAGCTTCGGGAACAAATTATATTACGCAAAATATAACCTCTCAAAGTATAAAAGACAATGTATTTAAATTACGGATAATCAAAACAATAGAAATCCGCCAGTAGTCGGACACGTCCGTCAGCTGGCGGACTTAATAATTTAAAATCATGACTTTTTTTATTAATCATACTTTAAAGCAATATCCTTTGCAACTTGTTCAAGAATATTTGTAACGTCTTCAGATAAAATACCCTGTTTTAATGTTTCTAAAACATCTTCATGTTCTACTTCAAGGTACTCCAAAAACTCTTTTTCAAAACTTATTACTTTATCAATAGGAACATTTGAAAGGAAACCTTTCATTCCGCAATAAATTATAGCAATTTGTTTTTCTACTTTAACCGGAGAATATTGCCCTTGTTTTAAAATTTCTACATTTTTTTTCCCTTTATCAAGAACTGACAATGTAGCATCATCAAGGTCAGAGCCAAATTTTGAGAATGCCTCTAATTCACGATATTGTGCCTGATTAATTTTTAATGTGCCGGCAACTTTCTTCATTGCTTTAATTTGTGCATTGCCACCAACACGCGACACAGATATTCCAACATTAATTGCAGGACGAATACCTGAATTGAACAACCCGGATTCTAAAAAAATTTGGCCATCAGTAATAGAAATAACATTTGTTGGGATATATGCAGACACGTCTCCTGCCTGCGTTTCAATAATTGGCAACGCTGTTAACGAACCGCCTCCTTTAACCATTGATTTAATAGATTCGGGAAGGTCGTTCATTTGTTTTGCAATTTCATCAGATTCAATTATTTTAGCTGCCCTCTCTAATAATCTTGAGTGAAGATAAAACACATCACCAGGATATGCTTCTCTCCCTGGAGGACGATGGAGTAACAAAGAAACTTCACGATAAGAAACCGCTTGTTTTGACAAATCGTCATAAATAATTAATGCATGACGACCGGTATCTCTAAAAAATTCGCCGATAGAGGCACCTGTAAAAGGAGCATAAAACTGCATAGCAGCAGGGTCAGAAGCTGTAGATGATACAATAACAGTATAATCCATTGCTCCATGTTCTTGAAGAATTTTTGCAATATTTGCTATTGTTGAACCTTTTTGTCCAATTGCAACATATATGCAATATACAGGGTCTCCTTTGTCATAAAATTCTTTTTGATTAATAATTGTATCAATAGCAATAGCTGTTTTACCTGTCTGCCTGTCACCAATAATTAATTCCCGCTGACCTCTTCCAATAGGAATCATTGCATCAATAGCTTTAATTCCTGTTTGTAAAGGTTGTTTAACCGGCTGACGATAAATTACACCCGGAGCTTTCCTTTCAAGAGGCATTTCATAAGTTTTGCCTGTAATAGGACCTTTGCCGTCTAATGGTTGTCCAATAGTATTAATAACCCTACCCAACAAACCTTCTCCTACTTCAATAGAAGAAATTTTTCTTGTTCTTTTAACAGTATCTCCCTCTTTAATTTGCTGTGAAGGTCCTAATAATACTGCTCCAACATTATCTTCTTCAAGGTTTAAGACAATGCCTTCCATACCGTTTTCAAATTCAATAATTTCGTTTGCTTCAACATTTGATAAACCATAAATACGTGCTATACCGTCGCCAACAGTTAAAACTGTTCCAACTTCTTCAAAGTCTGTTTCTGTTTTAAAATTTTCTATTTGTCGTTTTATTATTTCAGAAACCTCTGCCGGTTTTATATCTGTCATATTTTTAATATTAAATAATTTATCTAACTAATTGTATTTTCAAAAGAGATATTGATTAAATCTCTTCTTAATTTATTTAATTTACGCGATATACTTGTATCATATTGTTGATCGTCTATTCGCAAAACAAACCCGCCTATTAACTCTTCGTTTACAACTTCACTTAATTCAAATTCAGTATTAAAATTCTTTTTTATAGACTCACTAATATTTTGTCTTAATTCATCATTAATTTGATAAGCACTTGTAAATATTACTTGTTTAATGCCCTTATATTTTCGATAAATGTTTAAAAAATTTCGGGCAATATTTTTTAAATAAATTTCTCTTTTATTGGCAAAGACTAAATTAATAAATGAAAGGGTGCTTGCATTAATTTTATTTTTAAATATTTCTTGGGCAATCTCTTGTTTTTTTGATGTTGTAACAATTGGACTCTCAATAAGTATAATAAAATCTGACGCTTGTTGGCATACGTCAAAAATCAGAGTAATGTCGCTTTTAACATCATCTAAAATATTTTTTTCTAAAGCAAAAGAAAATATTGCTTTAGCATATCTTACTGAAATTTTACTTTGGTTCATAAGTAGTGTCTGTAAAAAAACTTTAAAATACCGAATATTATTGCAATACTGTTTATTTTATATCCGTCAACTGACGGACTGTGAAATGTTTACCAAATGAAATGCGAAGCACATTTCACTGGGTAAATATATTTAATAATTACTAAATTGTTTCCCGAACCATCGGGATTAAATTGTTATTTTCCATATTACTTGTATTTCAACATCGCTTTTTCGGATTTGTAATCCGAAAGAGAAAATTCTATCTGATTATGAAAAACACCTAATAAATTAAAAAAAATTAATTAACCTTTATCTCTTTCAATAAATTGTTAATTAAATCTTCTTGTTTTTTGTCTTTCGACAATTCTTGTTTAATAAGTTTTTCTGCAATCTTAACAGAAAGTAAAGATATTTGATTTTTTATTTCAGTTATAGCGACTTTTTGTTCGTTTTGAATAAGTTTTTTTGCGTTCTCTATAAGTTTTTTTGCTTCATTATTTGCCTGAGCCGTTGCTTCTTCAATTATTTTATCTTTAATTTCTCTTGCTTCTTTAATTAACATTTCTCTTTGTAGTTTTGCTTCCTTAATAATTTGTTCGTTATTTGCTTTTAAATGAGACATTTCTTCTCTCGCTTTTTCTGCTGATTGTAATGCTTCATCTATTGATTCTTCCCTTTCTTTCAAGGCATTTAAAATTGGTTTCCAAGCAAATTTCCCCAATAAAAACACCAGTATTGAGAATGAAACAACCATCCAAAAAAACAAACCTAATTCGGGAGTTACTAATTCCATTACAATAAAGTTTTAATTAAATTAAATTAAAAATTAACCTCACGGTTTAGCCAACCGCTAAAACATGAGGTTAATAAACAGTACTTAAACAAAAAGAATAAGTAAACAAACAACAATTGCAAAGAATGCAACACCTTCGATAAGAGCGCCAGAAACAACCATATTTGAACGAATGTCGCCTGCTGCTTCAGGTTGGCGGGCAATAGCCTCCATTGCACTAACCCCAATTTTACTTATACCAAAAGCTGCGGCAAAAACACTTAAAGCAGCACCAAAAGCTGCACTTACTTTTGCAATAACAACGCCACCTGCAATTGCTTGTAAGATAATTAATAAATTAATCATGTTTATATATATTTAGTTAATAAAAAAATATTCATAAAAAAAATTGTAAGCGTTCACACATTGCTTTAAATTATTATACTAAAAATTGTTACATTGTTATATTGCTAAATTGTTGAGCTTTAGCGAAATCCCGACCCCTCGGGATTAAGATATAAGGGCATCCCGATTTATTGGGATAACCATTTAGCAATTTAACCATTCATCTTATACAATTTATTTTAAATTGTGAACGGTTACAAAAAACTAATCCTCTTCCGATGCCATTCCAAAATATAAGGCAGACAATAATGTAAACACATAAGCCTGAATAACAGAAATCAACAAATCAAGCATTGTTATAAATAATGAAAAAATAACTGATAATGGAGAAATACCAAAACCGATTCCTGTTGACATTTCACCAAAAACAAATATTAAACTTAAAAATCCCAATGCAATAATATGACCTGACGACATATTGGCAAAAAGTCGAATCATTAAAATTAATGGTTTTGTAACCATTCCAAGCATTTCAACAATTGGCACTAAAGGGATTGGAAATTTTAACCACCATGGTATTGTTGGTGAATTAAAAATTTCTTGCCAATAATGTTTATTGGCGGTAATTGTGGTAACAGCAAAAGTAAATAATGCCAAAACCATTGTAATTGTAATATTACCTGTAATGTTTGCTCCAAAAGGCGGTATTGGAATTAATCCTGATAAGTTCTCTATTAGAATAAAGAAAAATATTGTAAGTAAGAATGGAGTATATTTTTCATAATTTTTTTCGCCAATTGCAGATTTTGCAATATCATCACGAACAAAAAGAATTAATGGTTCAACAGCAGATTGAATGCCTTTTGGAGATTTACCTCTGTTTTTAACATAACCTTTAGCAGCTGAAACAAAAATCCAAAGCATTAATAACAAACTAAAAAATACGGCGGCAACATTTTTTGTTATTGATAAATCAAGTGGTAACGGTGCATTTTTATTAACGGTTACACCATCATCTAAAACTTCAACAATTTTTCCTGTATTCTTTCCTTCTTTTTCGAGCTTAAATCCTTTGTATGATGTTTCA